>NZ_PGEM01000001.1 GCF_002934005.1 Cuspidothrix issatschenkoi CHARLIE-1
ACAGTTTAGGGTGCGGAATGTGGGATATAATGGACGATATTTTTCATGTTTGGTAGAGCCACGGTATATCTTCAATTTACCGTTCTACCATTTTTTTGTATATATTGCGGACAGGTCTAATAAAAACTCATCTTCGCTTTTGCCTAATTACCTGGTTAATTTTTTTTTACCTTTTTCCACTTTTTTAGTAAGCCCTAATTACGCTCGCGCAGTTATACTGGATTAGGTCGAAACTCGAATAAAGTTCGCAATAAACATTACAATCTACAGTACAAATACAAAAAGTGTCAGAACAACCCCATTATGTTAATCAAGACATTAATTTAAGCCAAGATTCCATGAACTTGCCAAAGAAGGCGGTTTCCAATACTGGGGAGATCGTTGGAGCGGAATCTTTACTGATGCTGGCATCTGCTGTTGGGTTATTTCCAGCTAGCCAACTCATCTATCCGTTGGATTTGTCAGTTGTGCATTTCAAGAAAGCGGACTATCGCATTCGTCAAACTCAGTTATCAGATTTACCCACATTAATACAACTGGAGAAGGAATGTTGGGCGATCGAGTTGCAAGCCACATCCGCAAATTTGGTCGATCGTTTAAACAATTATCCCCAAGGACAGTTAGTAATGGAGTTGCCTGATGGCGATCACAATTATCAGGTCGTCGGGGCGATCTACTCACAGCGGATTGAAAGTGTCGAGATCCTTCATCAGATCGCTGTAAATCGAGTATCCGAGTTGCATTCCCACACTGGTTCGATTGTGCAGTTACTAGCGGTAAACATTCTCCCTGATTTTCAGGAGCGGCGACTGGGGGATCGATTACTGGAGTTTATGCTTCAGTGGTGCAGCGCGATCGACGGGATCGAGTCGGTGGTAGCAGTCACTTTATGCCAGGATTTCCATCGCTACGAGTTTTCCTTGGCAGAGTATATAGGACAGCGCAATGTCCAGGGTAGGCTAATCGATCCCATTTTGAGATTTCACGAATTGCATGGTGCCAAGATTGAGTGTATTGTGAAAAATTATCGACCCTTGGATCGAAACAATCAAGGGCATGGAGTACTCGTCCGCTACCCAATTCATCAACGCAGACGCGACGACGATCAAGGAATTAATGATGCAGAGGGGTTGAATCATCGTCCTGGAGTAGAAGCACAAGTATGGGATCCCGATTCTGCGGCGGCATTTCTGGCAGCAACGGTTCAGTCTAGGCTGGATGATGACCAACGGAGTGGATATAAGTTCGATCGTCCCTTGATGGAGATGGGTCTGAATTCGGTCGATTTGCTGATTCTGAGCGAACAAATCAGCGATCGGTTCGGGCTTAATTTAGACCCAGCCTTCTTCTTCCACTATCCCACACCTGCCAAGGTGTTGATGTTTCTGAGCAAGCACCATAGTCTCTCGGTGACACAGAATCAAAATGTCCCATCCTCAACTGTCGCCCCTACAGATACGTTGTTGAAGACTACGCCAAAATCAGCCCGATCTGCTGATGGGGTTGCCATTGTTGGGTTGGCTTGTCGCCTCCCTGGTGGTATTAACAATCCAGACTTGCTGTGGGATCTGCTCAAAAATGGTGGTTCAGCGATCGAGAAACTACCCCAGGGACGTTGGCAATGGCCAGAGGACATCGATCCAGAGGGTAAACATCAGGGGATCGATCAGGGTGGTTTCTTATCCCAGATCGATCTGTTTGACGCTGGTTTTTTCCGCATTTCCGCGATCGAAGCTCAGAGTATGGATCCACAACAGCGAATTCTGATGGAATTAGCTTGGCAAACCCTAGAAAACGCTGGTGTCACTCCGACCAAAGTTGCTGGCAGTAATACAGGGGTGTTTGTGGGTGCTAGTGGTTCTGATTACTGTCGGGTAATCGAGCGGCTGGGTATACCAATCGAAGCACACGCAGGAACGGGCACCTCGTTGGCTGCGCTGGCAAATCGTATCTCTTACTTTTTTGACTTGCAAGGACCGAGCATTGTCTTGGATACGGCGTGTTCTAGTTCGCTGATAGCGGTGCATCAGGCGGTGCGATCAATCCGATCGGGTGAGTGCGTCCAAGCGCTGGTGGGCGGCGTACATATCATGAGTCATCCGGCTAATAGTATTGCATATTACAAGGCGGGAATGTTAGCTCATGATGGTAAATGCAAGACATTTGACGATCGCGCCGACGGGTATGTTCGTAGTGAAGGGGCGGTGATGTTTCTGCTCAAGCAATTGAGTCAGGCGGAAGCAGATGGCGATCTAATTTATGCGACGATCAAGGGTTCAGCTGCGAATCATGGTGGACAGTCTGCTGGCTTAACGGTACCCAATCCCTCTCAACAGGCAGCACTCTTAACTGATGCCTGGAAAGATGCGGGTATAGACCCGCACACGATTAGTTTTATCGAAGCCCACGGAACGGGTACAGCGTTAGGCGATCCGATTGAGATTCAGGGAATTCAAAAAGCTGTTGCCCAGTGGAGTGAAACGCCCCAAATCCCGATCGCCTGCGGGTTGGGTTCGCTCAAAACTAATCTGGGACATTTGGAAGCGGCTGCGGGTATCGCTGGACTGCTGAAAGTTGTGATCTGCCTCCAACATCAAGAACTGCCAGCAACTGGGCATTTCGCGCACCTGAACCGTCATATCGATCTTTTGGGTAGCTCGTTATATATTGTGGCGCAACATCAGCAGTGGGAACGTCCCCATCGATCGATTCCCAGACGGGCTGGGGTCAGTAGTTTCGGATCTGGAGGTGCTAATGCTCACATTATTGTTGAAGAATATGATTTAGGGTGCAAGGTAGAAGATATGGATCGCCCAAGTCCCGAACCGTTTCTGTTTGTGCTGTCGGCACAGAATATCGAACAGTTAAGGAATTATGTCCAGCACTTCGAGCAGTGGCTCAGTTTGCTCTCAGACGATCACTGTTCGATGGCAGAACTGACTCGGTTTCTGCAATGCCATCGACAGGCATTCGAGGAACGGCTGGCTGTGGTAGCCACAAGTCGCGTCGATCTGGTGAATAAGTTGCGTCTATTTCCAGATATAGGCCCAGCGGGTTTTCAAGGCAATATCAAGCATTCTAGTCGGGAGATTAAGACTTTAATGCGGGGATATCTGGGCAACCAGATAATTCAAACAGCGATCGCGGGGCGGTATTGGGAGCAGTTGGCAGCTCTTTGGGTGGCTGGAGTTGCTCTAGATTGGTCTTTACTGGGGGGGAATCAATTGCCGACGGCATCCTCCAAATATTGGCGGTTATCTGTACCAACCTATCCATTTGCTCGCCATCGGTTTTGGCTTCCAGAACCCATTGCACTCCAAGACTCGACTCATCTGACACCAGTGCAGAGGAAACAGATCGATGTCAGTGGAGCCATCAAGCTGGAGCCAGCCGATCGACAGTCTGCTGACGAGGCAACACTATTTACGCTCAAGTTGGTTTGGCAACAATTAGAGATGGCCAAGAGCGAGAAATCTGGCTCGAAGATGCCCAACGGTAAGACAGCGATATTCGGTTGCATTCCTGAGCAAGAACAGGTATGGCAATCCTATTTTTCACCGTGTGAATTCATCTCGATCGCGAGTAATACAGATATCCAATATCTGATCGAGCAACTCCAGGCGTTGGATGCGATCGCTCATATTGTCTGGGTGGGAACGACTAATCTAGACAGATATGATTTTCCCGATCGTTGTCTGGTTGATCGAGATAGCGATCTACTACAGGTTTACCGTTTGCTCAAGGCTGCGGCAGTTATTTATGGGACTGAGCGGCTGCAGTGGACTCTGATAACGCTCCAAAGTCAAGCGGTCTTTGATCGTGAAGATCCCGATCCCATTCAGGCGAGTATTCATGGATTTATCGGTAGTGTCGCCAAAGAATTTCCCCACTGGAGGTTTCGGCTACTGGATCTACCATCCCCCGCAGACGGAGCGTCTAGAAGGCTCCTGGAGGAAATATGTGATCTCCCCTTCGATCCAGAGGTGCGATCGCTGGCGTGGCGGGATGGCAAATGGTACAGACCGATACTGGCACAGATTTTGGTAGAAGACCCAGCGCGATCGGCTTATCGGGCAGGTGGTGTTTATGTAGTCATCGGTGGTGCTGGCGGTTTGGGAGAGGTTTGGAGCCGATATCTGAGCGAAAAATATCGAGCGCAGATTGTTTGGATTGGTCGCAGTCCCTTGAATGACACAATTCAGCAAAAAATGGAGGCGATCGCCTCTACAGGACCAATGCCAAGATATATTTCGGCAGACGCAACCAGTCAGCAGGAACTTCAGCAGGCTTACGAACAGATTAAATCTGAGTTTGGTCAGGTGCAAGGGGTCGTTCATGGGGCGGTGGGTGTTTTCGATCGCAGTTTCAAGGATACGGACGAAACTGGATTTCGCGCTGTTTTGGCTGCCAAAGTAGACGTGAGTGTGCGGTTAGCGCAGGTTTTTCACGCGGAAGATTTGGATTTTGTGTTATTCTTCTCCTCGATCGAGGCACTGTCTCAAAGCGGCGGTTTGAGTGGTTATGCCGCAGGCTGCGCGTTTAAGGATGCCTTTGCCCAGTGCCTCACCAATCGGTGGCACTGTCCAGTTAAGGTAATTCATTGGGGACACTGGGCGATCGGTACGGGCGACAGAATCTCCGAGGCTGCCAAAACTCGTCTCAAACAACGCGGGATCGGACTATTAGAGTCCACGGAATCGATGCAGGCGTTAGAGTGCCTAGTGCGCAATGATCGCTTAAATCAGCTTGCTATAATTAAGAGTGTCAGTATCGAGGTGATCGATTGGTACGATGGTGACGAATTTGTGGTCAGCTACAAAGGGGTTGCGCCTTCAGTTAGCCACAAAATTCGTGGTATTGATGTCGCCTCGAACCAATCGATCGAGGCATTAGAGGCAGATAGCATCTTTCAATCTCCACAGATGCAGCCACTGTTACTCAATTTATTAAAAAATAGTCTGCATAATATCGATCTAGAGTTGTCTGGCAATAGCCCCGAATTCTACACAAAATGGCTGGCAGCTAGTAGGTCTATTCTGAATCAAAACCCTGCGGTGAGTGGATCAGAAGCATCTACCAATGGGGTTTGGCAAGACTGGAACGAAGCGAGGAAAAATTTAAGAGCAAATAACAGCAAACAGCGGGCGTTTTCTCTAGTTGAGAGTTGTATTCAAGCATTGCCAGAAATTCTCTCTGGGCAAAAGCGATCTACGGATACCCTGTTCCCCAATGGTTCCCTCCAGATTGTGGAAGGTATTTATCGTGACAATCCCGTCGCCGATTATTTTAACGAAGTGTTGGCAAAATCTCTGCGAGCGGCGATTGAGGCACGTTTGAAACACGATCCTCAGGGGAAATTTCGGATCTTAGAAATTGGTGCGGGAACAGGCGCAACCACTAAAGCCGTGCTGTCCCAATTAGCTGGACTTGAGGATCGGATTGGCGAATACTGCTACACCGATATCTCTAGGGCATTTTTGTTGCACGGACAAGAGCATCTGATCCCTAATTATCCATTCCTTCGAGTCAATATCTTTGATGTGGAACAGCCCTTAGCCAGACAGAATATTGAAGCAGATGCTTATGATTTTGCGATCGCGACCAATGTTCTCCACGCGACTCGGAATATTCGGCAAACCCTGCGGAATGTCAAGGCTTGTCTGCGATCTAATGGCTTGATTTTGCTCAATGAACTATGCGAGCAAACCCTATTCGGCCATCTTACCTTCGGGCTATTGGAGGGCTGGTGGCGACATGAAGATCCAGAGTTGCGCATCGATGGGACTCCACTGTTATCAGTTGACTCTTGGACGCGAGTATTGCAAACAGAAGGGTTTAAATCTCCCTGGTTTCCGGTGGAGATCGCGCGATCGCTCGGACAACAGGTAATTGTCACCGAGAGCGATGGATTAGTGCGGCAAAAACACACATCAGGCGATCAAAATGCTCCGCCCCTCGGACTCAACACCGCTGCGGAAGGTGGCGATCGCTGCGTCAATACCAGCAGGACTGAGGATTATAATAATGTCAGCTTACGCCCATCGGCCATCCCGTTGTTTCAGGGACTGATAGCTAAAATACTCCGCATGAACCCAGAGCAGATCGAAGTCGATGAGCCGTTCCAGAGTTATGGAATTGATTCCATCCTCATCGTGCAGATTACGGGTGCGCTCCAAGCAAAATTCGGCGCAATTCATAGTACTCTACTTTTTGAAGTTCAGACCCTCGGCGAACTGGTCGATTACTTTATCGAACACCGACCCTCGGACTTAATCGCCCAGATCGATCTCCCTCGATCTTCCACCACCATCACAGATCCACAGCCAGCAAGTAGATCGCCAGACAGCGAACCTACCGCCCCGATCACCGCTCCCGCTCCTTCCCAATTGGCTGCGGATTCGCGCAGCTATCCCCCAGAGGCGATCGCCATTATTGGTATGAGTGGTAGCTATCCGATGGCACAAGATCTACCCACTTTTTGGGAACATCTAAAAGCTGGAACTGATTGCATTTCGGAAATTCCCCGCGATCGCTGGTCGTGGGAAGATTATTTTCATCCTCACGTCGAAGAGGCGATCGATCTGGGCAAGAGCTATTGTAAGTGGGGGAGTTTTCTGGATCGTGCCAAGGAATTTGACGCGCAGTTTTTTGGGATTTCACCCCATGAAGTAGTAAACATCGATCCCCAGGAGCGAATTTTTCTGCAAGCCGCATGGGCAGCATTGGAAGATGCTGGTCATACCAAACAGATGCTGGAATCCCAATATCAACAGCAAGTCGGTGTCTTTGTGGGCGTTACGAGAACCGGATTCGATCTCTACGGGCCAGAACTCTGGAGACAGGGCAAGATCGCACACCCTCACACTTCTTTTAGTTCGATCGCCAATCGCTTATCCTATTTCCTGAATCTCCGAGGTCCCAGTCTGCCGATCGACACCATGTGTTCTTCGTCCCTGACGGCAGTACATGAAGCTTGTCAACACCTTCAGAATGGTTCGGTACAACTGGCGATCGCTGGCGGTGTTAATCTCTATCTGCATCCATCCAGCTACAATATTTTGTGTGCCAACAGAATGCTGTCTCAAGATGGTCGGTGTAAGAGTTTCGGCAAACACAGTAATGGTTTTGTTCCTGGCGAAGGGGTAGGGGTAGTATTGCTGAAGCCGTTATCCCAAGCGATCGCGGATCGGGACAATATCTACGCCGTAATTCGCGGTACCCATGTCAATCATGGCGGTAAAACTAATGGCTATACAGTGCCCAATCCTAAAGCACAGGCAGAACTGGTATTTGATGCCCTGCTAAAGTCTGGAGTCGATGCGCGCGAGCTAAGCTATATTGAAGCCCACGGCACGGGAACTGAACTCGGCGATCCCATTGAAGTTGCGGGTCTGACTAATGCCTTTGCTCGGCATACTCAAGACACCAACTTTTGCGCTTTAGGTTCGGTCAAATCCAACTTAGGTCATCTGGAGGCAGCATCTGGAATCGCCGGGTTAACTAAGGCGATCTTACAACTCAGACACAAGCAACTCGTTCCGAGTCTGCACGCTGAGGAACTTAATCCGAAGATCGACTTCGATCGCACACCATTCTACGTGCAGCGTCGGCTTGAGTATTGGCAGCAACCGATCGTCGAATTAGCTGGCAAGATAAAAACTGTCCCCCGCATTGCTGGGGTGTCCTCCTTTGGGGCTGGCGGTGTCAATGCCCATGTTGTAATCGAGGAGTACGACATGGAGGAGTCGGAAGTCGTTGACGCGCCAGTACTAGTGGTACTATCGGCGCGAAATAACCAGCGGTTGGTTGCCTATGCCCGTAAACTGCATCAGTTTTTAGCAGCAGGTGCCGTTAATCTCCAGAATCTCGCTTATACCTTGCAAGTGGGGCGTGAGGCACTACCATATCGGATGGCAACGATCGTGTCCTCCCCAGCCGCAGTGATCGCCAAACTCGATGCTTTTATTCAAGGGAAATCCCCTCTGGATGACTGCTATGTAGGGATGGTAGGTCAGGATAAAGCTACAGCGAACCAGTGGAATTCCGATCCCAATTTGATTAAACAATTAACCGCTTGGACTGAAGAGGGCTGTTACGATCAGCTCGCAGAACTCTGGGTTAAAGGCGTAAATATCGATTGGTCGAAACTGCGTCGCCCATCGAACATTTACCCCCGCAGAATTTCGCTACCAACCTATCCTTTCGACCCAAAACGGTACTGGTTTGAACTGGAAGAGAACAAGTCCACCCAGACTACACCGACAGTTAATACCCAGGCGGTAAGCGGTGAAAGAATTACTAAACCCATTCCTGGAGAGAATCGACAGCCGATAACAGCTTCACCTCAACCGAGAAAGTTAATTACTTTGATAGACCCTGACAAGGTTCAGCGAGATCGGGTTAATCCTAGGGATCGCCAACGGATTCGCTTGAGCGATCCATCTGCTCTGACATTGCCCACCAAAGTAACGTCCTCCTGGCTCAAATTGACCCCACAAGCTCAGGGAATAGTCGAGATCGAGATTAATGCTGCCGATCTGCCTCTAGAAGCTTCCAAACTGATCCCAGAGCTAAAGGATCGCCTGCGATCCCTAGCCCTCAGTGATGAAGTGCGGGTCTGGTTGCTAGTAGATGACAACGGCTTGTTTTCCAACAGCATAATTCACGACCATATCCCAGTTATGGCGGCATTGATGGGTTTTCTACTGGAGTTAGAATTACCGCTGATTGGGGTACTTAAAAGCGATCTGCGTGGAGCGGGTTGGAATTTAGCCAGCCTCTGTGATTTCCTTATCTTTCGTGCCAGCGGTCAATTTTGTCCCCGAGGTTTAACCGATCGAGATCGATCAATTGTTGAGGAGCGATTTGGCAAATCATTCGCACAGCGATTTTTGACGGGGAAAGATCTATGTAGCGGACAGATACTGGCAGCAATGGGTTTAGACTGCCCGATCACCTCCGACGAGCAAATCGACGCTCTGGCTCGCGATCTGGCAGAGCGAATTTCTCAGTCACCGCAACGCTCTTTGATGGAATTAAAAAAACAGCTATCACGTAGCGTCCACAGCCTGGTGCGTCATGCCTATTTCCCCTCTCCCACCAATCTCCATAACGAGTTGACGAGATTGTCAGCAATTCCAGAGTTTTTTAGCTACCAACAGCTAAACCGAGCGGTGGCGGAAAATGACCGATCGCTTTCCCCACCAACCTTTGTGGCTACCTACAGCGACGTAATCCACGTCCATGCCTTTGCCAATGGCGTTGTCCAGCTTACCCTGGCGGATACAAACCATAAAAATATGTTCTCTACCGCCTTTAGTGCTGGATTAACTCAAGCATTCGAGCATATTAAAAGTGGTGCCGATTATCGAGTTGTCGTACTAGTTGGTTACGATAAATATTTCGCCTGTGGGGGGACAAAAAGCGGCTTGCAAGATATATATGCAGGCAGGGCACGATTTACCGACAATGATATTCACACTCTACCCCTGCGCTGTCACCTACCAGTAATCGCCGCCATGCAGGGTCACGCGATCGGCGGCGGTTGGTCATTGGGGATGTTTTGCGATCTGACGATCTTCAGCGCGGAAAGCATCTATCAAGCTCCTTATATGCAATACGGCTTCACCCCTGGGGCTGGATCGACACTGATTTTTCCCACTAGGTTAGGTGCAAATTTAAGTCGTGAAATCCTATTTGGCGGCAGAGAATACCAGGGATCGGAGTTAAAGGGGCGCGGGATCGAGATGCCTGTGTTGCCGCGTAACCAAGTTCTGAATTATGCCTTAAAGTTGGCGCATCATCTCGCCCAGTTTGCTAAAGACGATTCGATCCAACGCAAAGCTCAGGCAACTGAAAGGCTCAGAGATTTGTTAGACACGTTTCATACCCAAGAGGTAGCAATGCACGAGCAGACATTTGTCGGTCAATCTCAGGTGATCAAAAACATTCACGAACGGTTCGATCACGAATTCAATGCACCCCTCGATCTTCAGCCCCATCCACAGGTTGTCCTCGATCGCAATGTGCATCTGCTCCAGACACTCAAAGAAACGATCGCGGCGGAATTGTTGATGGAACCCGCAGAAATTAATGAAGATACCAAGTTTGTGGACATGGGACTAGATTCTATCTCTGCGGTAATGTGGATTAAACGGATTAATGCTAAGTTCGGTCTTTCCCTAGCCGCTACGAAGGTATACAGCTATCCCACTGTACGAGAATTCGCCGACTACCTAGAGAGTTTGAACCCACAGACAGTTACTCCCAAAACGATCTCGTCGAGCGATCGCGTTGAAAATTCCACCCCCACTCCGATAGTTGCAAATGGAGAGTTACCCTCATCGCCATCGGTGCTGAAGATCCTCAGCGAATCTCTAGCAGCAGAATTATTCATGGAAGCGAACGAGATCGACTCAGAGGCAAAGTTTGTGGACATGGGAATGGATTCAATTACTGCGGTTACATGGATTAGAAAGATAAATAATTTATTCGGATCTTCTTTACCAGCAACGGATGTTTACAAATATCCAACCCTCAGCGATTTTGCCCGCAACCTCAATCGCACTATACCCAGCATCCAGCCCAACACCCCGGCGATAACAGTTTCACCAACAGTAAAACCACCGCTAGTGATGCCAAGTACGCCACAGCCTATTGGTTTAACCAAACCGGATCAGGAGCCGTCTGTGCCGACTCCTGTCAATCTATTTGCTGGAGACAGAAATACCAAGCAAAACCAAGACGCGATCGCGGTAATCGGCATGGCAGGTCGATTTCCCCAGGCGAAAAATTTAACAGAGTTTTGGGAGAACATCGCCAAGGGCAAAAATTGTATTTCTGAAATAGCCAGTGATCGCTGGAATCTGGCCGATTTCTACGATCCAGATCGAAATGCGCCCAATAAAACCTACTGCAAGTGGATGGGTGCCCTGGAGGACATCGATCAATTCGATCCCCTCTTTTTCCATATTTCCCCACGGGAAGCGGAATTCATGGACCCCCAGCAAAGGCTGTTTCTTCAAGCTAGTTGGCAATGTATTGAAGATGCGGGATATAATCCCATGTCCTTGGCTGGTAGTAAGTGTGGCGTATTTGTCGGCTGCGAACCAGGAGAATATGGCAAGATTGTCCAGCGATATGAATTGAATGCCCTCGGATTACTAGGCGGCTCGGCGGCTTTGCTCCCGGCGAGGATCGCCTACTTCCTGAATCTCCAAGGCCCTTGTATGGCGATCGACACAGCCTGCTCGGCATCCCTCGTTGCCATTGCCAATGCCTGCGATAGTTTAATCTTAGGCAACTCTAATATCGCCTTGGCGGGGGGAGTTTATGTCCTCTCTGGTCCAGAAATGCACGTAATGATGAGTAAGGCTGGGATTCTATCACCCCAGGGCAGATGTTTCACCTTTGATCGCCGTGCTGATGGCTTTGTACCTGGGGAAGGTGTGGGTGTCCTTTTACTTAAACGTCTAGCTGATGCCGAGCGGGATGGTGATGATATCTACGGTGTGATTCGCGGCTGGGGGGTCAATCAGGACGGTAAGACCAATGGGATTACAGCACCGAATGGACAGTCACAGCAACGATTGCAGCAAGAGGTTTACGAACGGTTTCAGATTCAGCCAGCAGACATTCAACTGATTGAGGCGCACGGTACAGGAACGGCACTGGGCGATCCGATCGAGGTAGAAGCGTTATGCGAAACCTTTGGTAAGTTCACCAATCGACAGAAATTCTGCGCGCTCGGATCGGTGAAAAGTAATATCGGTCATCTCGCCACCGCCGCTGGCGTGGCTGGGGCAATCAAAGTAATGCTGGCGATCGGCAATAAAAAACTCCCACCGACGATCGGGTATGAATCCCTCAATGAACACATCAATCTTGATCGCTCCCCATTTTATATCAATACGGAATGTATAGACTGGAACGTTGGTGATGGCAAGCCTCGACGGGCGGCGATCAATTGTTTTGGCTTTAGCGGTACAAACGCACATATGGTCATTGAGGAATACATCGATTATCCGTATCAGCGTCAAGCTATTGGCACCGATGTGGCACCTGATCGAGCCTATCCAATTTTACTTTCTGCTCGCAACGAAGAGCGGCTAACAGCCGCTGCCCAACAACTGCTCGAACACCTGGAATCACAAACCCTTAATCAACAGCCAGCCACGTTGAGATATCGTCTCTGTGACCTAGCATACACATTACAGGTGGGACGGGAAGCGATGGATGCTCGGTTAGCATTTGTGGCTGATACTTGGACTGAAGTAATCCAAAAACTGCGCCGCTTTATCGATCGCAGTACCGCTACTTTATCGAAGAGTGGGAATGGGATCTATTATGGTTTGGTTGGCGACGACAGATCGCACCTGATCGAATTCGTTAACGATCGTGATGTGCTGGCAATGGCTAATTCTTGGTTGTCCCAAGGAAAATACCCTCAAGTCCTGGAACTATGGGTTCAGGGTGGATCGATTGACTGGCGGCAGATTTATCGGCTCGATCTCCCACAGCCGCAGCGGATTCACCTCCCATCCTATCCCTTTGCCCGTGAAAGTTACTGGATTGGCTCACAGATGGGAGCAAGTGAGGATTTATCAGACCAAAAATCTGAATGTGTCGAAGCCGATGGACTGGAGTGGACTTTTGAAACACTACTAGATGATATCTCGTGGAGCGATCGGTTTACTGATTATCAAGGAAAAAAAATCCTTATTATCGCCGCCAACGATCGGGATCGAGAAGGGATCTGTAGCCTATTGAGACAAATAGAGGTTTCCGTTGGGTTGAAGAAACCGCTGCACCTGCAATGTGTGAACTTCAACGTACTGGACATGATCGCCATCGAGCAACCAGTCGCTGTCGTCCTGGCAATAGCTGCCCAAGACGCTCCCCTAGGGAACTCTTTCGATCTTCTGGGCAAATGGTTAAAATCCCATTCAGGAGGGTTCAATACTTATTATCTCACTACCGATACCCCAGGCGGTGGGAAGATCGACGATGTATCGATATCTAACCCCGATCGAAATTGTCGCATCATCCGTTTACAGCCAGGTACATCTTCTGCCCAGCAGTATCAGATTCTCCTGCGAGAATGGCTGAGTCACAACCCATTGAATGAGCAGCCGCGAGAGTGGGGACAGGTACGCTACGATGGGGACGAACGATTCGTTCTGCATCCCGTTAAATCCCAACTGATCGAGTCTGGGGAACAATCACAGCAGTTCTATTCGATCCAAAAAAAGTGGAAACAACAGCCGATTCGACAGACAGAAACCGGATCTACCGAGGGCGAGATCCTGATTTTGGTCAATGCAGACACCGCCGATCTGGGGCAACATTTATTCAGTAACCGACAGGCTACGATTGTCGGCTGTATAAATCATGACCGCGATCAATATCCAAGGATATCAGGAAAGATCCTGAATTTTGACAATGTATCCTCTGGCTTGGTCGGAGCGGAAACTATCTTATCACAACTCAAACATCTTCGCCTCCTTCTTGATTTGAGCGATCTCTACCAGAGTCCCAAGGAGCGCGATCACGATCCACTGGGGAAAATTGCCTTTTATCAACGCCTAGTATCTGTCAGTACCGATCTAGACATCCTGTACGTCACCCAGGGGTTGCAGCATTTCCGCTCGGAGACAATTAGTCTGGCGGGATCGAAACTAGCTGGACTGATCGAGGTACTCAGTGCTGAACACGCCTATGTCAGATCTCGACATATCGATATCGATCCAGGGATGTTCCACAGTCCGGAATTGCTCGAACAGGCACTAACTCAAGAGCTTACCGCTCAACTGGAAGAAACGGAAATTTGTTATCGTCACCAACAACGGTTCGTCCCCTACCTGGAAGCTGGACTGGCACAACCAAGGGCGGATGTCTCGATTCGTAGCAACGGAGTTTACGTTATCAGTGGCGGAACGGGAGGGATTGGGCTGGAAATCGCCGATCTTCTTGTCGCCCAGGGCGCAAAGAAACTCGTCTTGATGGGACTAAACGCCCTACCGCCCAAAAGCACATGGGGAGACGATCGCCAACAATTTGCTGGCGATCTGAAGCTCAAACTGGACAAATTAGCCAGACTAGATCGCCAAGTTGAGCATTTGAGTATATATACAGGAGCGTTAACCGAAGATCGGCAGTTGGCAGACTTCTTTGCAGAAATTCGCGATCGCGTTGGTCCGATCGTTGGTGTGATTCATAGTGCGGGGATCGGTTCTGATTTCCAACAGCCCGCCTTCATCACCAAAGATTTGGATCGCATCGCTGCCGTTCTAGAACCTAAAGTAGCTGGACTCGAAACGCTTGCTACTGTTTTTCAGCACGACGAGATCGACTTCTTTGTGGCTTTCTCTTCCTTGACGGGATTAATCCCTCGATTTGCCAAGGGAAGTTGCGACTACGCCCTGGCAAATACCTATGTTGACTGGTTCATGGCTTATCAAAACGCTACACACCATAAACAGGGCTATAAGTCAATTACCTGGGTAGACTGGCACGAAACAGGAATGGCAGCGCGATCGCCAGCCTGTATCTTTAAAGCCATGCAGTATAATCTTGATCGCGTTGGTTTGGTGACACATACTAACCAAGTTGGTAAATTCTTATTTAAACTGGCACTTGGGCAGCGGGAAACAGCCTGGGTTCTGAATACGGAACTAGATCTAACCAAGTTTGGAGAAGCTGCACCCACACTACTTCATGCCCGCGATCGCGCGGACAGAGTTAGCCAGGAGTTGAACCCCCTCCCTACCCCCCCCCAGGGGGAACCGCTGCTAGTGTTGCCAAGTGGGGATGGTGCGCAGACTAAAAATAGCACAAATATTGGTTGCACTGGTGCCGCCTTGCCTCTGGCAATACCGTCTGATGAGGTTTCTAGTATCCAGCACCAGATCGAGCAGTGGGAATCTCAGGTTCAGCACCAAGGATTCATTGCCCCAGAATGTATCACAAAGGCGATCGACTGGGCAGAAATTAATAGCCTCGATCCCCAATTGATCGAGCGCATTTACCGTCTGTTATTTCCAGATCCTATTCTTACAATTGGCGACAAAGATAACCAGGAGGCGATCGCACTCAACCCTACCCAGGACTCCCCAGCAAAACCGCAGGATGTACCAGCGATCGAGGTGATTCGGGAGGTGGTCATTCAGGTGCTCAAACTCAAGAGTATTGATGACAACCGGAAATTTCAAGATTATGGGCTAGATTCTATTTCCGCCACCCAATTGGCAATTAAGCTAGAACATCAATTGAAGCGAGAGATTCTGCCAAAGTGGCTAATTGACTATCCCACAATTACATTGCTTGCTCAACACTTAATCGGAGACAAAGTTTAGTAATTATGACCACTTCCATCGAAGAACTACTCGGTCTACCGCCGCCAACAGCTAACCGCAGACCAGAAAATAATCACCAAATTTCCTTCAGTTTGCTGTTTTTTTCTGATGTGAGGAAAGATGTAACGGACAAGCAGAAATATGAATTCGTGCGAGAGATCACGGTATTTGCCGATCGAGCAGGGTTTGCGGCTATCTACATCCCAGAACGTCACTTCTACGAGTTTGGTTCGATCTTTGCGAATTCGGCAGTGATGGCAGCCTATTTGATTCCCCAGACGCGCCGGATTCGGTTTAGAACGGCAGGGATTTCTCTCCCGCTCCATCATCCCGCTGAAATCGTCGAGTGGTGGGCGATGAATGATATATTATCTGATGGACGAGTGGATCTTGGCTTTGGGTCAGGATGGAGCAAGCCAGATTTCATTTACGCGCCCGAAAAGTATACTGATCGCCGTAAGATTTGTAGTGAGTGGATTCCCCTGGTGCAAAAGCTGTGGCGAGGCGAAACTGTCACCTTTCCCGGACCCGATGGTGAACCTGTCCCGATCGTGGTTTATCCACGTCCGCTGCAACCGGAACTGAAAGTCTGGCTACTTGTAACCAAGAGTGATGATGGGTTTAGATATGCAGGTCGTCAAGGATACAATATTTTTACTATGCTCTACGGTAACAACTTTGAAGATATGGGCAAAAAAATCGCTTTATATCGTCAGGGACGAGCAGAAGGGGGACACGATCCCCAATCGGGCATCGTAACTCTCATGCTACATACACTGGTTCACCACAGCCGTAATTTGGTGCATCAGGCGATTGAATCACCCTTTAGGGAGTATATTAAAAGTTCTTTAGATGCACATATACAGGTATTGACCGAAAGAAGTGTAACCAATGAGGGTGTCTCGGATCGAGAGAAGGCTAAAATACTCGATTATGCCTATCAACGATATGTGAAAACAGCGGCTATGTTCGGCACTGTGGACGACGCTAGGAAAGTTGTGGATGAAGCGATCGCGATTGGTGTGAACGAGATCGCCTGCTTGGTCGATTTCGGCGTGGATTACACGGTAGTCAAGGAGTCGCTCTCCTACTTGGAAGAATTGATTTCCCATTATTTGCCAGCAGTGGATTGATGATGAATACTGAATACCAACTTAATTGTATTAAAGAAGCATTCGATCGCGCCTCCAGAGAGTCGCGTCCATCCAAACAAGCAGAATCGATTGTGCCACCTGCGCCCCAACTAGAGCCGATCGCCATTGTGGGACTGTCTGGTTACTTGCCTGGTTGTATGTCAGTCCGTGAATTTTGGCAGGCCTTAGATGAAGACCGTTCGGCGATCGCCGAAATTCCGATCGACCGCTTTGATTGGCGGAAGTATTACGATCCGTCCGGTAAGGATCCGCGCAAAACTGATTGTAAATGGGGCGGCTTTATTCCCGATATCGCCGGATTCGATCCGCATTTCTTTAATATCTTGCCGTTCGATGCTAAACGAATCGATCCCCGACAACGCCTGCTGCTGATGTCGGTGTATCAAACTTTATGTGATGCCGGATATGCACCGACAACTCTCAAGAAATCGCGCACTGGAGTTTATGTTGCTCATCAGGACGATGATTATCTTCAGATATTGAATGAACGCGGACTCGATTTGGGTGCAGGCTACGGACAGGCATCAATGCTAGCTAATCGGATCGCCTATTTTTTTGATTTTCGAGGACCCAGCGAGATAGTGGATGCCCAGTGTGCTGGTGGAGCAGTCGCTCTGCATCGGGCTGTAATGGCACTGCGATCGGGTGAGATCGACAATGCGATTGTTTGTGGTGCCAACTTGTTGTTACGACCACAGCCTTTCTGTGCGCTGTCCAGTACCAAACAACTGAGCCGAACTAATTCCGTCAAGTCATTTCAGGCAAATTCGGACGGACATTTGCGGGCTGAAGGTGTTGTTAGTGTGATGTTAAAGCGGCTCTCCCCAGCGGAAGCCGACGGCGATTTTATTTATGGGCTGCTCGCGAATACGGCGATTAACTTCAATGGTCAAGGGGGTACTTCGAGTGCTGCTCCGAATATCGAGAGCCATGTAGACCTAATCGGGCGATGCTATGGAGACGCGGGGATCGACCCACGGGATCTGAGTTATATCGAAGCTCAGGGAATGGGGAATCGGCTGTCCGACTTAGCCGAATGGGAAGCCTTTAATCGGGCACTGCGATCGCTAGCTAAAGCCAAAGGCGTGACTTTGGATCGCCACTTCTGTCGAGTTAGTACCCTCAAGCCTTTAATTGGGCATATGGAATCGACATCTGCCCTGGGGGCACTATTAAAGATCCTCCGAAGTTTGCAAACCGATCGCCTTCATCAGATTATCGGCTATGCCGATGGGAATCTGGGGCTGGAGACTGAGGATCTGCCCTGTGTTCTGGCTAGTGAGACATTGCCTTGGCCTAAAACAGACAAGCCGCGCCTAGCTGGGCTGCATTCTTTTGGGATGAGCGGCAATAATGCGCATATTTTAGTTCAGGAGTACCGTCCGTCGGCTCGAACCTCTGCTCCCAGTCAATCTTTGCCTGTCGTCGATGATACTTCTGAGTTTCTGATCGTCCTGTCTGCCCAAACTGAGAAATCGTTAATAGTCCTAGCTAGAGAACTCAATCAATTTCTTGCCAGTCCATCAGTCCCCGATCTAAAAGATATTGCCCATACTTTGTCTCATGGGCGCGAACACATGGATTATCGTCTGGCAATGGTTGTGGGCGATCGCGAACAACTCAGGACGGCACTACAATCCCATCTCGTAGCAGGCGATCGCCTTGGAGGATATCTCCATCCTGTCTTTACTGGCACAGTGCGTTCCGCTCCCCGGCAAGATAGCTCCAGTTTCCAAGGAATGCAGGCGATCGCCGCGATGTGGGTACAAGGCGGTGCGATTTCATTGCCGGAATATCCCCATGCACGCCGAGTGCCACTACCTGTTTATCCCTTTGAAAAACAACGCTATTGGCTGGATCAAGAGCCGCAGCCCTCTCCAGATCTGGCGGTGATGACGAAGAAGGAGTTAGGGGATTTTGCCATCGATCCAGAGCAATCCAGCGGAGACAACCTGCGTCGATATCTCAGGGGTGTTTTCGTTCAGTTACTCGACCTCACCCCAGAACGCATCGATGAGGATCGGCATCTGCAAGATTACGGGATCGACTCTCTGACTGGAATGCGGGTGATGCGCGGTCTGTCAGCAACCTTCAACATTGAAGTTCTCGGTCGAGATCTGCTCCAGCATCCGACCATTCGATCGCTCTCACAACACTTGAGTCAGAGGATCGACTTAGAGGTAAATAGAGCGAACCCCGATCCACAGGTAAATACATCACCCCATCGAGAGTTGGGAAATTTTCCGCTCTCGGAAGGTCAAACAGGATTATGGGCATTGCAGAAGTCTTTTCCATATCTAACTGCCTATAACATCCCCTTGTGTCTCCAGATTCGGGGGCATTCCATCGATCCTGCGCTGTTATCAAAGGCTTTGCAGGCAGTGCTAAGACAGCATCCTGTGCTCGGCTATCGCCTATTTGAACGAGACGGTATTCTCAGACAAGATCTGGTGGCGGGGGGAGAGATCCGCATCAATACCGAAGATATTTCAGTCCTAGATGAGCAGAGCATCAAATCCAGACTCAGGGATAAGTCGAAACAGCCCTTCAATGTGGAACAAGGTCCGTTAATCCGGGTAGACCTACTGCAAAAATCCCCCAGTGAAATCTATCTGCTGATTTGCGTACATCATATTGTATTTGATGGTGGATCATTCCTGCCCTTGATTGATTCACTATTGACGGCGTATCGTCAGTTACTGCGCGGAGAATCCCCAGCGATCGCGCCGATCTCTACGACTTATCAGGATTTTGTGCTGTGGGAGCGGCAGATGTTGGATTCTAGTGTGGGGAAAAAACATCGAGAATATTGGCGGCAGACACTTTCAGGCGATCTGCCGATCCTCGAACTTCCCACCGATCGATCGCGTTCAAATGTAGACCTGTTTTCCGGTGAGACGATCTCCATGGCGATCAAGCCGTCCCTGGCGGCTCAAATCCAGCGTTTTAGCAAGGCACAACGAGTCAATCCTTCTACCATATTTTTGGCTTTATTTAAAATTTTGTTGCATAAATATACCAACTGCGAGGATATCATCGTTGGCATGCCGAGTATGGGACGACCCGAAGAAAGATTCCGATCAGTCATCGGTTATTTTATCAATATGGTGGCGATCCGCAGCACCGGATTCAGTCAGCAAACATTTGCGACTTTTCTGGAACATCTTCAGTACACCATATCCGATAGTCTCGACCATGGAATGGTGCCATTTACAACCGTTGTCCGAGATCTTGGTATTCTGCCTAATGAAAACGCCGCCCCCGTGTTTCAAGTAGCCTTTGAATACCAGAATGGGCTGACACCTGGGGATCTGCAACACCTATGCCATTGTTACGGCGACCTGTTCGAGCTAGAAATTAGCTTCGATATCCACCAAGAAGGTGAATACGAATTGGTACTGGAGGTATTTGAAACAGCGAATGGGTATCACATCAATTTTAAATATAATCCAAGCTTGTATGACACAACTACGATGCAACGGATGCTCGGTCATTACTTGAATCTGATCCAAGTGGCAATTTCCCATCCCCAGGGGTCGATCTCGACATTCGATCCGATGGATGACGCAGAAAGACAGTGGCTACAGTCAGAAGTAAATGCCACTTCAGTCCCATATCCCAACTATTGCGTTCATCAACTGTTTCAAGCTCAAGCCGCGAGAACGCCTGATGCGGTAGCGGTGGTTTGCGGAGATCGAACTCTATCCTATACAGAACTAAATCGCCAAAGTACAGCTTTAGCCAAATACCTACGGTACCAAGGTGTCCAGGCGGAAACCTTGGTAGGGGTCTGTGTCGAGCGATCGCTGGAGATGATCGTTGCTTTACTAGGGATTATGAAAGCTGGTGGAGCTTATGTGCCGTTAGATCCAGAATTTCCCCAGGAACGGTTGACATATATGCTGCGCGACTGTGGTGCTTCCTTCCTGATTACCCAGTCGTGGTTGAATGATCGGATCGGTGCCATCGATGCAAGGTATATTAACCTGGATCTGCAAGGGGCGGAAATCGAACGGGTAGCAGCATCGATGGAGGATCTCTCATCTGGGGCGGATCTGGGCAATCTCGCCTATGTTATTTATACATCCGGGAGCACTGGCCAGCCCAAGGGCGTAGCGATCGAGCATCGGGCGTTAACCAACTTTTTATATGGGATGGCGGACAAGATCGGCAAACAGTTTGTGGCAGACTTTCTGGCGGTGACAACCTACAGTTTTGATATCGCCGCGTTGGAACTGTTTTTCCCCCTCGTTCAGGGGGCGCGATGTATTATTTGCGAGCGCGATCTACTCAAAAATATTGAGGCGGTTAAGGCGGAAATTCGGCGATCGCAACCGACGATTGTGCAAGCTACGCCATCGTTTTGGACGATGTTGCTTCAGTCAGGCTGGAAAAATGAGGAGAACTTGACTATCCTCTGTGGCGGCGAGTCCTTGAACGATCGGCTCCAATCGATGTTTGCAGCGATCGGCTGCGAAGTTTGGAATCTTTACGGGCCGACCGAAACTACAATCTGGTCGATGCTGGCACAGATCCGACCCGGCGATGCAGTTAGCATTGGTAAGCCGCTCCCCAATACCCGTGTCTATATCCTGGATAGCTCCGATCGTCTCGCCCCGATCGGCGTTCCAGGCGAACTGTGCATCGCTGGCGCGGGGTTGGCGCGGGGATATTGGCATCAGCCAGAACTTACCGCCCAAAAATTTATTGACCATCCCCTAGAGGCGAATACTGGTAGTAAGTTGTATCGCACGGGAGATCTCTGCCGCTGGCTCCCCGACGGCAAACTTCAGCATTTGGGGCGATTGGATCTTCAGGTCAAGATTCGGGGCTTTCGGGTCGAACTGGAAGAAATCGAACGGGAATTGAGTCGTCATTCCGCAGTGGCTGAATGTGTAGTCGTAGCCAAGGAACGTCAGGGAGTCCAAACGCCGATCGCCTATTATGTACCCCGATCGAGCTATGCAGGTAAATTACCCCCAGACTCCGATGTGATCGCACATCTGAAGCAGCATCTACCCGACTACATGATTCCCACCGCCTTCGTCGCCCTAGAGCGGATCCCGCTAACGGCTAATGGTAAGGTAGATCGCCAATCTCTCGCTCATCGAGAAGTGACAATTCAACGGCAGACTGAGAAAGTAACTGCTCGAACTGAAACTGAGGCGATCCTGACAGACATTTGGAAAAATGTACTCAATGTCACCGATATTAGCATTAATGATGGGTTCTTTGCGGCTGGTGGTGATTCAGTTCTGGCCGTAATTTTGGCTGATCGGATTGCGCGGAGATTCGATCGCGAGTTTTCGGTTACGTCCTTATTTAAGTATGCAACGATCCGCGATCTTGCCACCTATTTAGGAGACAAACAGACCGATCTGCCGATCTCCACACCCTTCGGGGCTTCACTATCTGTGTCTGAGTTGGTAGCCGATCAAGACCGATCGGATTTGCAGGACAGCCTGGCGATCGTGGGGATCTCTTGTCACTTTCCAGGCGCACCCGATCACGGTCAATTCTGGGAGAATATTTGTGCGGGTAAGGAAAGCGGACAATTTTTCTCAGCGGCAGAACTACGCCAAGCTGGTGTGGACGAAGCCTCGATCCGCAATCCCTACTTTGTTGGGGTTCAGCGCACGATTGAGGGTAAGGGAAATTTCGATCCCGAATTTTTTAATATCTCCCCGCGTAATGCCCTGTTCATGGACCCCCAATTCCGATTGCTGCTGATGCACGCTTGGCAAGCGGTGGAAGATGCGGGATATGTATCCAGCGAAATCCCTCGGACTAGCGTGTTTATCTCCGCCAGCAACAGCGGTTACAACACCTTGGTTGATCGGGCTGGAATTATTGAGCCAACAGACGAATATACCGCTTGGATGTTGAATCAGAGTGGCACGATTCCCACGACGATCTCTTATCAGCTAGGCTTCACTGGTCCGAGCGTATTTGTGCATACAAACTGTTCTTCCTCCTTGGCGGGACTTAGTGCCGCGTATCAAAGTCTCAGTCTGGGGCAGTCTGACTACGCCTTAGTCGGCGCGTCAACCCTATTGCCTAAGTCCGAGATCGGCTATGTGCATCGTCCAGGACTGAATTTATCTAGTGACGGTCACTGTCGTACCTTCGATGCGGCTGCGGATGGACTAGTTCCCAGTGAAGGCGTGGCGGTGCTATTGGTGAAAAAAGCTCCCCTAGCCATTGCCGATGGTGATCGCATTTACGCGCTGATTCGAGGGATTGAGATCAATAACGATGGCACAAATAAGGCTGGATTCTTCGCACCCAGCGTGGGAGGTCAGTCCCAAGTGATCGATCTAGCCTTGACGGCTACGGGAATTAACCCAGAGACGATTGGCTATGTTGAAGCTCACGGCACTGGTACTAAACTTGGCGACCCGATCGAGATTCAGGCTCTGTGCGACAGCTATCAAAAATATACCAATCGCCAACAGTATTGTGCCATTGGTTCGGTGAAGCCAAATATCGGACACTTGGATACGGCGGCGGGGTTGGCAGGATGTATTAAAGTAGCCCTAAGTCTATACCATAAAAAGATACCACCGTCAATCAACTTTAGCCAAGCAAATCCAGCCATTGATTTTGCGCGATCACCCTTTTTTGTCGTAGACAGTCTCCGTAAATGGGAGGCTGGCTCCTCGCCCCGTCGTGCGGCTGTAAGTGCTTTTGGCATTGGGGGCACGAATGCCCACGGGATTTTGGAAGAATATCTGCCCAGTCCAAAGTTATTGCCAACCCATCTCCATCTGCCCGTTCTAATTGTGCTTTCAGCCAAAACAGAGGAGCGGCTCAAAGAATACGTCGAATTAGTGATTAGTTACTTAGCCAAGGGAATCACCCAACCCGAAGATGCCACCGATACCGAATGGTTAATTAACCTTGCCTACACATTACAATGCGGTCGCCAGCCGATGGAGAATCGGGTTGCCTTCATTGTCAATAGCGTTGGGGACGCGATCACCAAACTCCGTGAATTTGCCACCCACGGACAGTCTGGTGAGGGTTGTTATTTTAGTTCGTCGTCCAAAGAGAGTCAGATTCTCAAACTGTTTGCCGATGATGAGGATCTGCAAAGATTGTTGGCCCAGTGGCTAGGGAAACGGAATTTAGCCAAGTTAGCGCAGTTATGGATTCAGGGGGTCAAGGTAGATTGGAGTCAATTGTACGGCGATACTTTCCGCCCCACCCGCATTAGTGCCCCCACTTACCCCTTTGCACGAGAATACTATTGGCCGACTGCTAATTTTGCCCCACTCAGCCATTTGACCATTACGCCCAGTCAGGGGAGCGATCCATTACTACCCAGGCAGGTTGAGGGTTCCGCACAACATTACAGTTACGAGCTTACTGGAGATGAATTTTTTCTAACAGATCACCAGATCCGACTCAGGGATGGTGTGGGGAGGAAAGTCTTGCCTGCTGTGGTGTACCTAGAAATGGTTCGCCGCGTTTTCTGGAATCGCATCAGCCCTGTACATTTAAACTCAGAACATCCCGTCATTGTCTTGAGGGATATTACCTGGGTACAAGCTCTGTTTATTGATGAATCACCGATAGCTGTTGAGTTGAAATTTGTTGATCGCGGGTCTAGCAACAATGGTGAAGCTCTCAACCAAATGGGATTTGAAATCGGTAGTACCTTACCAGACAAAACTGTGCTGCATTGTCACGGTTATGTAGCGGTGAGCTTAAATACTGCTCCTACTCTCAACTTAAGCGAACTACAGCAACAAATTCGCAACCAGCAACGTTCGTCAGCAGAATGTTATGAGATTTTTCGCACATTAGGCTTAGATTACGGTTCGACCCACCAGGCTATCGATACACTATTCCTGTCCGCAGGCAAAGCCACAGAGCGACAGGTGTTAGCGAAATTGGTGATGCCCGATCCTGTTGATCGAGAGCAGTCTTCATATTTTTTACACCCCAGTATGTTGGACGCTGGGCTGCAATCGTGCCTGGGTTTAGTGCTAGAGAACGACTCCCAGGAGTCACTGGGAATGGCGTTGCCATCATCCCTAGAACAGATGGAAATATACGCTTCCTCTGCCTCCGTGATGTGGGCTTGGGTAAGATTTGCGCCCGAAACGAAACCAGATAGCCCGATTCAGCGCATTGATATAGATTTATGTAATGAGGATGGTAAAGTTGGAGTGCGGCTGAAGGGCTTTGTAGCTCGCGCAATCCGCCAGCAAGAATCCACTGAAGCGATCGCGCAGATTCAACCCCAAACTCGATTGGGAGTAGTGACGCTGAAACCAGTTTGGGATTCGGTGGCGATCACGTCTCCAGCTAATTCCTCGCCGGAACGGCGTACGGTAGTTTTCGGGGACACCCAAATCTGGAAACACCAAATTACCGCAGGCGATCGCCCCACCATCCTAGTTGACTCTACGCAGCCGCAATCCGTGGCAGAATTTTTCCACCAGATCCCATTAATGGGAGAGATCAATCACTTACTTTGGTTAGCGATCACACCGATTAAATATGCTTTAGATGACGATCTCCTCATTGATGAGCAGGAGTTAGGCGTTCTTCAGTTGTTTCAGTTGATCAAATCTCTGTTGGCGAGCGGTTACGGAAAAAAATCCCTAGCACTAACTGTAGTGACGAGTCAGAGTATCTCGGTTCAACCCTGGGAAACTGTCAATCCGAGCATGGCCAGCATTCACGGTTTAGTGGCAACCCTCAAGAGTGAATATCCCCACTGGCGGGTCCGATTACTGGATATTGATGGTAGTAAGTTACCATCTTGGGACGAGTTATTTCCCGACCATGATAAAGATAGTTTCCCCTTGCTGGCGCGGCGAAACCAGCAATGGTTTACCCGTAAGCTAATCCCGATCACCTTTGAAACCACAGGTTTTCCTGCCTACAAGCACCAAGGGGTATATGTAGCAATTGGTGGGGCTGGCGGTGTGGGTGAAGTCTGGAGCCGACATATTATTGAGAACTATCAAGCACAAGTTATCTGGATCGGTCGGCGAGAACTAGACGATCGGATCCGCGCCAAACAGGCAAAACTAGCTGCCTTCGGGCCGCAACCGATCTACATTCAGGCAGACGCAAGAGACAAAGCCTCTTTGGCACAAGCTCTTCGGGAGATTCACCAAAGTTATAGTTCGATCAATGGCGTGGTACATAGTGCGATCGAGCTTCAAGATCGGAGTCTGGCGCAGATGTCTATGGCTCAGTTTCGGACTGGATTAATGGCTAAGGTGGAAACCAGTGTTCGTTTGGTTCAGGTTTTCCAGCAGGAGCCATTGGACTTTGTGATCTTTTTCTCTTCTCTGATCTCTTGCGGTGAGTCGCCAGGACAAGCCAACTATGCCGCCGGATCTACCTTCCTAGATGCCTACGCCGAGCAGCTTGGCAAAGAGTGGGCTGTGATGGTCAAAGTTATGAATTGGGGATATTGGGGAGACGTTGGGGTGGTGGCTGATGCTGCCTATCGAGAACGAATGCGGCAAAACGGGATTGGCTCAATTGAAACACCACAGGCGATGGTGGCCCTAGATCGGCTCCTCGCAGGACAGATCGATCGACTGGCATTTATCAACCTGCTCAAACCTCAAGTACTGGAGTTTATAGTTGAAGATGAATTGTTATCCGTAGTTGGTAATCCAATCTGTCCAGTAGGCGATTCGATGGTTGAGAGTAATGATGCTGAAGCACGCTATTCCCAGCAATTGCAATTAATTCGTACCCAGCGAACGGATGCCCGCGATCGCTTGTTGCAAAACTTGTTGCTTGCCAACTTGCGCGATCTGGGAGTTTTCAATGTCCCCAAGGGGCGATCGCTCATTCTCCCAGGCTATCATCAGTGGTTGGATGAGAGTATCCGTCTACTGATAGAGAATGGTTTGTTAATTCGGCAGGAAGATATGTTAGCGGTTGCTGCCAATGTCAGCAGCGTCGCCGAACTATGGCAGATCTGGCAAACCAACCGACTGGAGTGGGCAGGAAGTCCCAGCGCAACTGCAGAAATAAATCTGGTGGAGACCTGTCTGCGCTCTTTAGCAGATATCCTCAGCGGCAGCAAACTTCCCCAGGATGTGATGTTTCCTAAGTCTTCCCTGCGGCTAGTCGAGCCACTATACCGAGGCAATCCTGTGGCAGATTTTTTCAACGAAGTGATTGCTGATGCCGTTGTCAATGCCATCCTGAGTTTGGATAAGGACAACCGCTCGATCCGGATCCTGGAAGTTGGTGCGGGCACAGGCGGAACTACCGTCGGCCTACTCAAAAAGCTGGAGCCTTATGCCGATCGGATTATTGAATATTGTTACACCGATATTTCCCAGGCATTCCTCATTCACGCCGAAGAGCATTACGCGATCAATTACCCATTTTTGACGGTCGATCGCTTTGATGTCGAGCAGCCGCTGTGTGTTCAGTCGATTCAACTGGGAAGTTACGATCTTGTCATCGCCACAAATGTCCTCCACGCGACTAAAAATATCCGTCAGACTGTCCGTAATGTCAAGGCGGCAATGCGGGCGGGTGGACAAATATTTATCAACGAGATCGGTCAGAGTTCCCTGTTCTCCCATTTGACCTTTGGTTTACTGTCAGGCTGGTGGCGGTTTGAAGATCCCGAAGTGCGTATTCCAGGTTGCCCTGGGCTAAATGCTCATGCTTGGCAACAGGTATTGCAAACCGAAGGTTTTGATGCTGTCAAGTTCCCGGTAGAGTTTGCCCATGACTTAGGACATCAGATCATTGTTGCCACGAGTAATGGAGTCATTCGTCAACCTTTGTTGCCATCTACCGATCGAGCATCTGTCCCCCAGATCCAGCCCGATAACTCATCAAATCTGCCCACTACTAGTAGTATGGCATCCCTGGCAGAATGGACTACAGAATTTGTGCGTCAGACCTTATCAGCAGCAACCAGGACTCCTGCCCACAAGATTCGACTGGAGGCACCCTTCGAGCAGTATGGGGTGGATTCGATCGTGCAGGTGGGACTGATCCAGAAATTGGAACAGGTGACAGGCTCCCTGCCCAATACGATCTTGTTTGAATACAGTACTACCCGCGAACTCGTTGAGTATCTATTAACCCATCACCAGGACTCCTTAGAACAAGTCAGAAAGCAATCCCTCACTTCCCACACCCCCACACCCACTACACTTCGACTCCCTTCGCCTTCGCCCAGGGCAAGCCGCCCAGTGCAAGCACCCTCCACATCCCCCAACCCCCACACCCCTAATCTCAGAACGGAGGACATCGCCATCGTCGGTATCGCCGGTCGTTATCCAGGTGCTAACAATTTAGATGAACTGTGGGAAGTTCTCAGCACAGGTCGTAGTTGCATTGTCGAGGCAGATCGGGTGCGGCGATCGAATTTTGGAGTTTCCCAACAAATCGGAGTTTCAACGCGATCGTATTTCGGCGGTTTTCTTGACGATGTTTATTATTTTGATCGTCAACTCTTCGGTGTTTCCGAAGAACGGGCGATCGCTATGTCGCCAGAAGTGCGTCTGTTTCTCGAAATAGCTTGGGAAACCTTTGAAGCTGCAGGCTATTCGCGAGCAGCCCTCAAACAGTTTCAACTCCGCTCGAAGAAAGGCATCGGTGTCTTTGTTGGCTCAATGTATAGTCAGTATGCCTGGACTAATCCTTCCAGACAGGAAGCGATCCTCAGTTCCAACGGGACAGAATGGCAAATTGCCAATCAGGTGTCACACTTTTTTGACCTCACCGGACCTAGCCTGGTGCTAAATACCGCTTGCTCCAGTTCGTTGACTGCCATCCATCTAGCCTGTGAAAGCTTACTACAGGGTAGTTGCTCGATGGCGTTGGCTGGCGGTGTCAATTTGACTTTAGAACCTTCAAAATTCCGATCGCTAGAGCGATCGAATTTCCTCGGTTCTGGGCAACTCAGCCGAAGTTTGGGCGATGGTGATGGGATGATTCCCAGCGAGGGTGTAGGCGCGTTGCTGCTAAAACCGCTCAGTCTGGCAATTGCAGATCGCGATCGAATTATCGGCATCATTAAAAGCAGCTTTGTAAACCACAGCGGTGGCAGACAAGCATTCACCGCTCCCGATCCAGCCCAACAAACTCAACTAGTGCTAGACTCGATCGCTCGTAGTGGGTGTGCCGTTGAGACGATTACTTATGTTGAATCGGCGGCGAATGGCTCCAGTCTTGGCGATCCAATCGAAATTATTGCCCTGAAAAATGCCTTTGCCAAGCTGACTACCAAGAGGGGTTTCTGTGCCCTGGGTGCGGTTAAATCCAACTTAGGACATTTGGAAGCAGCATCAGGTATTTCCCAAATTGCCAAGGTGCTATTGCAGTTTCAGCACCAAACCCTCCTACCCACCATTAATGCAACCCCTAGAAATCCAGCCATAAAACTGGACAATTCACCGTTTTATATCCAGGAACAATTATCGCCCTGGGTTCCCCAGTCGAATTCTCGTCGTAGTCTGATCGATTCTTTTGGTGCAGGTGGTACTTACGCTAATGTAATCTTAGAGGAATATGTACAGGAATCAATAACTACAAAATCTGGAACTGAGCCAACGGAAAGCTTGCTAGTATTTGCTGCCGCTAGCGAGAAAGGAATACATGATTACTTAAATCGGCTTCAGACATATTTGCGATGGCACCCCACTATTTCCGTGGCAGAGATTGCTGCCGCTCTCCAATTACGCGATCTCAATCTGCAATACCGTTTAGCCGCGATCGCTCCCTCAACCAACCAAGCAGTTGATGTCATCGATCAGTTGATAAATCACAATCTCGATCTCAGCCATCTGGGTATTTATACATCTTTTGGCACTGCAGACTTACCGCTCCCGACAGCACCCCAATTACAATCCGCGATTGATGATCGGGACTGGCTCAGATTGGCGCGTTATTGGGCTGCTGGTGCAGATATCGACTTTGGTTCGATGGGATCGATTGAGCGCAAATCCTGTGTGGTGTTACCAGGATACGCATTCGATCGCGAACGCGAGTTTTCCCACATCAGCGGGGATACCCAGAATGATACCCCTATTACAACAGAACCGTCCCCATCGCCAAGATCGGGAGGGATAACCGTAACCTATGGTTATGATGAACCGTTTCTGCGAGATCACACATTGTCCGGCGATCAGGTGTTGTTAGGTGTCACTCATGCTAGTCTAGCGATAACCGACTTTTACCAACGCTTTCCTCATCAGCGTGCCCTTTGTTTGCAACGCCTCACCTTTGTTCAGCCTGTGGTTGTTAATCCAGGAGAAGTTGTCACCCTAGAAATTCAGACATCAGAAATACCAACAGGATTGAATTTCGAGGCTAAGTTTCAGCGGAACACCGCGACACAAACGATCCAAACGGCGGCGAAAGGACAGTTGCAACCCGATCGGTACCAAGAAAACTACTTGGATGTGGAACATCTGTTGCAGTCTGCCACTCCCATTAACAATTTGGAATCGATCTACCACACTGTACCCGCTATTCGTCTGGGTTCTAGTTTCAGGACGATTGAAAGACTGTTTCGTACCAGTGATGGTGTACTTGCTAGAGTTTGTTTGACCGAACAGAGTCGTCAAGAGTCTCACACTTATGCTTTACATCCTTTGGTAATTAATAGTACTTTCCTCGCCGCAGCCCCTCTATTGGTACAGGAAATTGCTCAGGATGCTAACTATATACCGTTTGGGATTGGGGAAATCTATTGTCTCAAACTTGACAACTGGCAATCCCTCGATCTCTGTTGGGTACATACCCGATTAGTAAAGAATTCTGGCGAACTGATTCTATTTGATGCCGATATTATTACTGATAACTCACTAGTTGTTGCCCGCTTGCGAGGTTGTTCCTTAAAGCTGCTTCATCATCCTCAGTCAGTTCGGCTCCGCTCACTGACCGCCCCCCGTCCCCCCATCCCCCCGTCCCCTCCTCTGACTAACGATGTACTACGTTATCTGATCGATAAAATTGAGATCGCAGCAGAGATTGCAATTAGCGAAACGGATATAAATACGAACTTGATGCAGCTAGGCTTGGAATCAGCCCAATTGGTGGCGATCGCTGCTAGCATTGAACAGGATACCAATTTGGAACTAAATGCCACCTTGTTCTTTGAGTATCCCAGTCTGATGGAGGTGACGAGGTTTTTCGTGGACTCTCATCCTGGTGCTTTTCTTCAACTACTTGATGCGGGAAAGACACAACACATTACCACTTCAGAACAGTCAACAGGATCGAGATTGATACGCGCCCAACAGTTACCTGCCAACTCACACATCGATATTGCCATCATCGGGATGCACAGCACTTACGCCGAATGCGAGACTCTTGATCGGTTTTGGCAACTGATCCGTGACGGCAAAGACGTAATCAGAGAAGTGCCCCGCGATCGCTGGGATTATCGTCCCTGGTTCGATCCCCATCCCGGTGCTCAAGACAAAACCTATAGTAAATGGGGCAGTTTCATCAAAGATGTAGACAAATTCGATGCCGCTTTTTTCAATATTTCCCCGCGAGAAGCGATCTGGATGGATCCGCAGAATCGCTTGCTAATGCAAAGTATGTATGCCGCTGCGGAAGATGCTGGGGTTGTCAATCAGTTGCGCGGTAGCAATACGGGTGTCTTCGCTGGCATCTGTTTTGATGATTACGCCGAGAAAATAGCCGAGTTGGGCTTGCCGTTGGATATCTATACAGGGACGGGTAGAAGTGGCATCAGTGCCAACCGGATGTCATTCTGGTTCGATCTTCAAGGACCGAGCATGGTAATTAATACAGCCTGCTCCTCCTCGTTGGTGGCACTCCATTACGCCTGTCAGTCTCTGCGTAGCCAGGAATGCGAAATGGCATTTGTGGGTGGTGCGAACCTGCTCCTCTCCTCGTTGCACTACCGCTATTTTTCCAAACTGGGAGCCCTATCTCCCACTGGGCACTGTCATACCTTTGATGCTACCGCTGACGGTTATGTCCCCGCCGAAGGGATTGCGAGTGTATTGCTTAAACCCCTGGAGCAGGCAGAGCAAGATGGTGATCGTATTTATGCAGTCATTAAGGGATCTGCCTTTGCCCACGGCGGCTATACACCGTCTCTGTCTGCACCCAGCGTTGCGGGTGAAGAAAATGTGATCGTCAAAGCCTGGGAAGATGCCGGGATCGATCCCGAAACTATTACCTACATAGAAGCTCACGGTACTGGCACTAAGCTGGGAGATCCGATCGAAACCACTAGTCTCAAAAATGCCTTTGCTCGTTATACTAACAAGACTGGATTTTGCGCGATTGGTTCAATCAAAGCCAGTATCGGTCACGCGGAGGGTGCTGCTGGTATTACTGGGTTAGTGAAAGTCATTCTCCAACTTCAACATCGTCAGATCCCCCCCCTGGCTAATTTCCAGCAGCCTAACCCTTACCTAAAGTTGGTAGGATCGCCCCTATATATCAATCGCGAACTAACCGATTGGAAAAGTGATGGCGTGAGACGGGCGGGGATTAGTTCCTTTGGCTTTTCTGGTGCTTTTGCCCACGCTGTGATTGAAGAGTACCAGAGTTCAGGCGATCGAATATCCAAGTTTTTTGGTCCTTTTCTCATCGTTATTTCTGCCAAAAACCAGGAGCGTCTCCAGGCTCAAGTCGCGAACTTGGCAACGTTCTTAGTAGATAATGGGGCAGATATCCAGCATGCAGAAAATTTCCTGGCGAACCTAGCCTATACCCTCCAAGTTGGGCGAGAAGCAATGCCCACACGTCTTGGTTTTGTGGTTGAATCGATCGCCGAACTGAGAAATAAGCTGGAACTCGCCTTGAAGGATGGGGACGCCACACCGGGACTGTACTACGGAGACATTAAGCGCGATCGGGAAGATTTGGCTAGTCTATTGGCAGACAGAGATGGGTCTGAAGTTATTCAAGGTTGGCTCAATCGCGGTGAATACACTGCTGTAGTTGATGCCTGGACTAAGGGTATGAACGTTGATTGGCAGAAACTATACCCCCAAGGCAAACCCCAGCGGATCAGCCTGCCTACTTATGCTTTTGCACGGGACAGTTATTGGATTTGTCCCCTCAATGGCGATGAGGAAAATTTGACAGCACCCCAGTCAGATTTAAAACCAGAGGTGAAAGCTGAAAGTGGCGATCCAGTGGCTAAACCATCCGCATTGGTGCCATACTGGGATGCTATACCGATACAGACAGGGAATCGGCCCTGGAGCGATCATCTAGGGCAAACACTGATTATCGGTGGCGATGGAGAACTTCGAGAGGATTTGAGAGCTTGCTTTCCCCATGCTACCTATTGTGGAGACATGGCTTTAGATCGGCTAGAGTCCGATTTGCCCTGGCAGCACATTATCATCATTATTCCCCAAGATAACTGTTCGTTGCTAGACGATCGTCAGGTGTTGTTAGCCCAAGAGCGGGGGATATTGGCAGTCTTTCGGCTGATTAAGTCCTTGCTCTCGGCTGGCTATGTTACCGAAAATCTGGCTCTGACCTTCATTACTACCCAGATTGTAGCGATTGATCGCCATGAGTCTTCAAACCCGATACATTCTGCCGTGCATGGGTTAGCAGGGGTTCTAGCCAAAGAACTACCCCAGTGGCACATCCGCGCTCTAGATCTACAACTAGGGCAATCGCTTTTATCTGTCGATCTAGCACAATTACCTGACGATCGCCAATTTGGGGTTTGCGCTTGGCGAGACGGGAAGTGGTATCGACAGACTCTAATCCCCCAGCAGCACTTGTCCAACCCCCAACTGGATTCAAAGTTTCATACTGCCTACAAAAATGCCGGGGTCTACGTCGTCATCGGCGGGGCTGGTGGGATCGGTAGTGCTTGGTCGCGGTTCGTGATTGAAAATTACGCTGCCAAAGTGATTTGGATTGGTCGTCGGCCAATTGATCGAGAAATTCGTCACCAAATTGACACCCTAACACAAATCGGCCACACCCCAGAGTACATCCAAGCAGACGCAGCCGATCGCATATCACTAACTCAAGCATACCAGACCATCAAGGCACGGTATTCCCAAATTCAGGGTGTCATTCATTCGGCGGTAGGAGAATTCGATCTCAGCCTGAGTGAAATGGACGAGCACCGTTTTCGCTCAATTTTGGCATCGAAAATCGATGTTAGTGTCAATATGGCAGCAGTGTTTAAACACGAGCCATTAGATTTTATGCTGTTTTTTTCCTCGATTGTCTCCTTCACTTGTGGTGGAGGGATGAGTGGTTATGCCGCAGGCTGTAAGTTTAAGGACTCTTGGGCGATCGAGTTAAACCATTGTCTCCCATTCCCGGTGAAGACAATTAATTGGGGGTATTGGAACGTCGGTACGGGTAACACTATCCCTGATGCCACGAAAATCCGCATGAAACAGTCTGGAATTGAGCCGATCAAGTCACAATCAGGTTTCGATGCCCTGGCAGCCTTTCTGGTGTCCCCTCTGCCACAAATCGCGCTGTTGCAAACCAATAATTTAGACAGGCTCGATTTGGTCAAGCAAGATGAGTGGATTGATGTTTATCCCCCAATTCTGACCTCTGGAATTGAGTCTGTGCTCGAACGAGTTCCCACTTATGCTGATCACGTTATCACCCTACAACAGCAATATCTCGAACCGATTGCCGCCATCGAAAACTTGCTATTAAAACTGCTCCATGGTACCTTGGCTACCCTCGACTGGTTGCCACCAAAATCTGTGACGCTATCGTCGGATCTGCCAGCATTCTATCGAGCTTGGCTGGAAGAGAGTCGTCGTCTGGCGATCGCGGTTATGCCAGAGGGATTACTGGGGAACCTCGATCAGATATGGGATGAATGGAATCGCCAGAAAATTAACTGGGAGGCTCTTCCCCATCTTCAGCCGATCTTCACCCTAGCTGATGTCTGTATGCGCGAACTGCCAGCAATTCTCCAGTCCCAAAAGCGAGCTACTGATGTTATATTTCCGAATGGCTCCATGTCACTGGTAGAAGGCATCTACGAAGGGAACGCCATCGCCACCCATTTTAATGAAGTGGTTGCTCAAACAGTAGTCAACTATATCCAGGCAAGATCGCGTGTCGATGGTTTAATACCGATTCGCATTCTAGAAATTGGCGCGGGTACAGGAGCGACAACAGCAAGTGTCCTCCGCCATCTGGAACCCTTGGGCAATCTCGTGGGTGAGTATCTTTATACCGATATTTCCCCAGCATTTCTAGTTCGCGCTGACAGAAATTTTGCACCCAAATATCCCTACGTGCGGACACAATTGTTTGATGTTAACCAACCCCTATCAGCCCAAGGTATTCCCATCGGCTCTTTCGATCTAGTTATTGCCACTAACTGTATCCATGCCACAGCCAATATTCGGCGATCTCTGGGCAACGCCAAAGCAGCCTTGCGTGGAGGCGGCGTACTCATCCTCAATGAAATTACCCAGCCTTCCTTAATCTCCCATCTTACCTTCGGTTTGTTGGCAGGATGGTGGTTAGCTGAAGATGCCGAGTTACGAGTGCCGGGATCGCCGTTCCTATTGGCAGATCACTGGCACAGAGTCCTCCAGCAAGCGGGTTTTACCGCAATCGGTTTCCCAGGGAAATCGGCTCAGGTGTTAGGACAACAGGTAATTGTCGCCCAGACTGACGGTGTTGTGCGTCAGCCAAAGTCGATCTCTGAGTCGATCGGCTCTGGAACTTCCCCAACACAGTCAGCACCTAGTTTCACCGCACCAAATCACCAAGGCGTGGGATCGTCAGTATTGACAGAATTGAAGGGCAAGGGGACGATTTATTTTCAACAACTGATCGGTCAGGTTTTGATGATGGATGGAAACCAGATCGATCCATGCGAACCTCTGGCCATTTATGGTGTTGATTCTATCATCATCGCCCAATTGACTAATGCCCTTAATCAACACTTTGAAGGTGTGAAGGCAGGATTGCTGTTTGAAGCCTCAACCATTGATGCCTTAGTAAACCATTTCGCCACAACTCAATTTACTAACTTCGCGCAGTTGTTAGGAGTGGAAATGGGGGACTGGGAGATGGAGGGACTGGAGGACGGAGGGATTAAAGGCAAGACACAAAAGGCAAGATGCAAGAGTGAAGGTTTTGGACGAGGATTTAAACCCCGCCCAAAACACCCGCCCCAAGGAGGCGGGGCTTGTAACCCCTCGATCGCGGATGAGATTGCGGTAATTGGTATGAGCGGTCGATTTCCCCAGGCTAAAAACCTAACGGAGTTTTGGCAAAACCTCCAATCGGGACGAGATTGTATTACAGATTTGCCAGATAAACGCTGGAATATGGATAACTTCTTTGAAGCCGATCCCGAGAAGGCACGGGAACAAGGAAAGAGTTACTGTAACTGGGGCGCATTTTTAGAAGACTGCGATCGGTTTGACCCCCTATTTTTTAATATATCGCCACGAGAAGCTGCTCAAATAGACCCCCAGGCGAAGATATTTTTACAGGAATGCTGGCGGGCATTTGAAGATGCTGGATATGCACCTTCAGGACTCGACGATGAGCTACGTGATCGCGTTGGTGTCTACGGTGCTATAACCAAGATGGGATTTAACACTTCTTTTGCCGCGATGGTCAATCGTGTCTCCCATGGGATGGATCTGCGGGGGGTAAGTATCCCTGTCGATACGATGTGTTCCTCAGCCTTGGTAGCCTTGCACCTAGCTAGTGAAGCACTACGTCGCGGCGATCTGAAAATGGCGATTGTCGGTGCAGTCAATCTATATCTCGATCCGAGAAATTATCAGTATCTATGCTTGATCGGCTTGCTAGCTGACTCCAAGCTGCCAAAAGTGTTCGGACAGGGCGGAAATGGCTTTGTACCTGGAGAAGGTGTCGGTGCTGTCGTCCTGAAACGGCTAGAAGATGCCCAACGGGACAAGGATTCGATTATTGCAGTTATTCGGGGCAGTGCCGTTAATCATAGCGGTCGAGGGAATGCTTACGGTATACCCAACCCCCTGAGCCAAGCTGCGGTAATTAGTCAGGCGATCACGGGATCTGGTATCGATCCCCAATCGATCGCTTACATTGAAACCGCCGCCATGGGATTGGAGATTGCCGACTCCCTGGAGTTGAATGCACTGCAAAAAGTGTTTGGCGATCGTCAACGTGATCGATCCCAATGTTACCGACTCGGATCGATCAAATCGACGATCGGCCATGGTGAATCTGTGGCGGGAATGGCGCAATTTATGAAGGTCATCTTGCAATTAAAAAACAAACAACTTTGTCCGACTAAAGTTGTAGAACCGCTCAATGCAGAGATCGATTTTGCCTCACTGCCATTTCAGTTACAGACAGAACTTGAGCCGTGGGTACCGTTGACGATTGATGGGATCGTTTGTCCCAGACGTGCGGGTATCACCGCCCTGGGTTCTGGTGGTGTCAATGCCCATGTAATCGTTGAAGAATATCCACAAGAGCTAAGTGAAGAACCACCCAAACTTGCCCAAGGGTCACCCCAAATCATCATTTTATCTGCCAAAAACGACGATCGGCGGCAAGCTCAAATTGTTCAATTGATGGAATTTCTTGATCGCGATCAGGATATTTCCTTGGCAGATCTAGCCTTTACCCTCCAGGTAGGGCGCGAAGCGATGGCATCGAGAGTGGCACTAGTCGTCAACAGTATTGACGAGTTGAGAACTGGGTTAAACCATCTGCTAGGACACATTCAGGTCAATTTGTCCAGTAATCCGCCTACGTATCTCGGAAATATTAACGAAACGGACAACTCATTACAAACTTTACTGGCGGGTGGTGCCGACGCGATCGTGTTGCAGCTATTCCTCGAACAACGCAACTATCAAAAACTGGCACAATTCTGGGTTCAGGGCGGCAAGATTCCTTGGATATCTCTGTGGGAACAGCAACAGGTACAGCGGATTTCTCTGCCAACTTATCCATTCGAGCAACAGTGTTACTGGCAAGCGGTTAGCAGTTCTAATTCGGCGCGATCACCGTTGAACGAGGCGATCGCCGCCGACACCAAAACCAATCCCCCAGCCGCAAATCCAAGCGTACAGGAGATTGTAGCCGCAATTGTGGCTACATCCATTGGACTCACCGTCAGTGAAATTAAACCCCACGTCTCCCTCTGGCAACTAGGTGTTGATTCGCTCCGCAGTAAGGAAATAGTCCGACAGATAGAAAAACGTCTCTACGTCGAGATCGGGCATCGCGAACTAGCCGACTATGGAACTGTGGAAGCTCTGTGCCGACTAATTGAGCAAAAGCGGGCAGCGGCTGTTGAGGAAACCAGTGAAACAGAGTCAGTTTCCGCACCCCGAACCACCACCCAGCTCAGTAAATCCCCCCAGTCCCCACTTCGACACTTCGACAAGCTCAGTCCATCGCCTCGCTCAGTGCAAGCCCATCCCCCCGTCAGTTCGGCTCCGCTCACTGACCGCCCCCCGTCAGCTCGGCTCCGCTCACTGACCGCCCCCCTGCCACCATTCCCCCTATCCGAAGGACAACGCGGATTGTGGCTGTTGCACCAGTTAGTGCCGCAGATGTCTGCTTACAATGTGCCCGTCACACTGCAATTCGATCGCCCCGTTGATATCAATGCCATCAAACAAGCGACATCCTTCTTATTGGATCGTCATCCGATCCTGCGATCGCAATTTAAGACCGACGACAACGCCAATCCCTTCCAAACCATTCGTCCCCAGCCAGAGTTTGGCTTCGAGGAGGGCGATCGCGATTTCACCACGGATGAGGTGTTACAGCAGCAGTTAAAATCCGCCGCCGATCGAGTTTTCGATCTAGAAAACGATCCACTGGTTCGCCTTCATCTTTTCCATGAGTCGCCGATCCGCTATAAGTTGTTAATTGTGATTCATCATCTGGTAGTGGATGGCTCGTCCTTGCCGATTTTACTCCGCGACTTCCTCCACGCCTACGCCGCCTACTCCCAAGGAAGGGAACCCACAATTGCTGCTTCAGAGACAGCCGACTATGCCGATTTCGTTACCTGGGAACAGGAACTAATTGATAGCGATCGCGGTAAAACCTGTCTGGCTTATTGGCAACAACAACTCAGCGGTACTCTACCCCTGCTAGCATTGCCATTCGATCGACAACCCCCCCTCATCCCAACCTTTGCAGGCGCGATCGTCTCCACTAAGTTAGATTCAAATACCACCCAGCAGCTTCGATCGCTGGCAAGGGATCGGGATGTCAGCCTGTTCGTGTTACTTCTAGGCAGCTATCAGGCTTTCCTGGCTCGATATACATTGCAAAGTGACATCATTGTTGGTGTTCCGAGTGCTGGTAGACCTCAAAGCCGATTTGCCAATACTGTCGGCTACTTTATCAATATGGTACCGATCAGAACGCAAATTAACGTCGAGGAGCCATTTACTGAGTTGTTGCAGCGGGTCAAAATCACGGTAGCCGATGGACTGGATTATGGTCAGTTTCCGTTCCCCAAACAAGTCTTTGCACTTGACATCGATCGCCATCTCGCCCATTCCCCAGTGTTCCAAACCTCCTTTGCGATGCAAAGTTTCTGGACACCAGATGTAGAAAAAACACTAGAATACCAGCTAGATGGCGTTTCGGTAGTACCAGGGCCTAGTTCCGCAGGGGAAATCGAACTTCGCCTGGAGATTATCGAGCACCACAACGAACTCTCGGTCAATCTGGCTTATAGTACCGACCTTTTTGATGAGGGGACAATTAGCCGGATGGCGGGTCATTTTGTGACCTTGCTCTCTGGAATTGTGGCGAATCCAAGTCAGCAGATTTCCCAATTGCCAATACTCACCGCAGTTGAGCAACAGCAGTTATTAGTGGAATGGAATAATACAAGGGTTGATTATCCCCTACATAAGTGCATCCATCAGTTATTTGAGGAGCAAGTAGAACTGACACCTGATGCAATAGCGGTAGAATTTGGAGATCAACAACTGACATATGCCCAATTAAACTGCTGTGCTAACCAACTAGCACATCACTTGCGCTCATTGGGCGTTAAATCAGATACCTTGGTGGGTTTGTGTTTCGAGCGTTCTTTAGAAATGGTCATCGGACTTTTGGGGATTCTCAAAGCTGGGGGAGCTTATGTACCACTTGACAGTGAGTATCCAATTGAGCGTTTGAGCTTTATTTTAGAGGATACTCAAGTTAAAGTCTTACTGACTCAACAGCGACTTCTTGATAGACTAACCCGAAATCAAGCACAGCTTGTTTGTCTAGATACTGATGCGGCAAAAATTTCTCAATGCAGCCAAGAGAATCTGATTTCTGACGTACAACCCAATAACTTGGGTTACGTAATTTACACCTCTGGTTCCACAGGTCAACCAAAAGGTGTCGCCATGACTCAATTGGCACTTTGCAATCTTATACTGTGGCAACTGCAAAATTCGCCAATGTCATCTAAAGCAATTAAAACTCTGCAATTTGCGCCTGTCAGCTTTGATGTCTCCTTCCAAGAAATGTTCTCGACTTGGTTTAATGGTGGCACATTGGTGTTGATTGACGAGCAATTACGCCGAGAACCATTAGCCTTATTAGGCTTACTTCAAGAACAAGCAGTAGAAAGATTGTTTGTTCCTTTTGTAGCCTTACAGCAACTAGCAGAGGTAGCAGTTAGTCATAACTTCATTACCAGTCATCTCAAGGAAATAATTACAGCAGGAGAACAGTTACAAATAACACCTGCAATATCCAAGTGGCTTTCTGGGCTAAGTGATTGTACTCTGCACAATCATTACGGACCATCGGAGAGTCATGTGGTCATCACTTATACTCTAACTGATTCAGTGGACACTTGGCCAGCACTGCCACCAATTGGTCGCCCCATTGCCAACACTCAAATCTACATCCTAGATAAGTATTTACACCCTGTAGCAATTGGTGTGCCAGGAGAACTGCACATTGGTGGTGTTTCCTTGGCGCGAGGCTACCTCAATCGCAGCGAATTAACCAAAGAAAAATTTATTCCCAATCCTTTTGAGGAGGTAGGAGGGAGAATGCGGGAGGTAGAAGGACATTCTTCCACTCAACACGGGTTGAAAGCCCCGCTACCGCTAACAGCACTGTTATATAAAACAGGAGACTTAGCGCGGTATTTACCAAATGGCAACATCGAATACCTGGGACGCATAGACAATCAAGTAAAAATCCGGGGATTCCGTATCGAATTGGGAGAAATTGAAGCTGTACTCAGCCAACATCCCAATGTGCAGTCATCTTGTGCAGTTGTCCGTGAAGACATGCCAGGAGATAAGCGTATAGTTGGCTACATTGTGCTACAAGCACAGCAAACACTTACAGTTAGTGCTGTGCGTAGCTTCCTCAAGGAAAAGTTACCAGAGTATATGTTGCCAAGTGTAATAGTTATCTTGGAGGCTCTACCACTTACCGCAAACGGGAAAGTAGACCGTCTTGCTTTGCCTGCACCTGATTTAAACAGCCAAGTGTTAGACGAGTATGTTGCTCCCCGTACACCACTTGAAGAAATTCTGTCAGGAATTTGGGCACAAGTGCTAAAAATTGAGCAAGTAGGTATTCATGATAACTTCTTTGAACTTGGCGGACATTCTCTACTAGCAACGCAACTAATTTCCCGTGTACGTAGCAACTTGAAGATAGAATTATCATTGCGGAGCTTATTTGCTGCACCAACAGTTGCCCAATTAGTACCATTAATTGTGCAACTTCAGCAACAAGATATCAAATTCTCTGAGCCACCTATTTTACCAAGGGCAGAGCAGGCAACAATACCACTGTCATTCGCCCAACAGAGGTTGTGGTTTTTAGATCAGTTCGAGCCGAACAGTGCTTCATACATCATCCCGGTTGGTTTGCGCTTAGTTGGAAGTGTGAATATTGCTACTTTAGAACAAAGTTTCCGGGAAATTATTCATCGTCACGAAGCCTTACGCACTAACTTTGTTGTTGTGGATGGGCTACAAACTCAAGTAATTCGTAATTGGAGGGAACAGGGCTGTATACCTTGGAAACTGACAGTTATTGAGTTGCAACATGTAGCGAGAGAAGAGCGAGAATGTACGGCACAAAAATTACTGCAACAAAAAGCTAATGAGCCTTTTGACTTAGCGAATGATGACTTAATCAGGGGAACATTATTTATCTTATCTGATACAGAGCAGTGGTTGTTAGTGTGTATGCACCACATTGTCAGTGATGGCTGGTCGATGAGTGTGTTTGTTGATGAATTAACAAAGCTTTATAATGCTTACGCTCAGGTTAAATCGTCGCCTTTGTTGCCATTGCCAATTCAGTATGCAGATTTCGGGATTTGGCAAAGACAATGGTTGCAAGGAGAGGTACTCAATCGCCAATTAAGTTATTGGCACAAACAGTTGGCAGATGCTCCCGCTTTCTTGCCATTGCCCACAGACAGACCCAGACCTGCTGTGAAGACTTTCAATGGCGCGCACCTGGAGTTTAGACTGTCTGCGGAGTTGACCCAACAGTTAGAAAAACTGAGTCAACAACAAGGTGTAACTTTGTTTATGACATTGTTGGCAGCGTATAGTACTCTGCTTTACCGCTACACTGGGCAAGAAGATATTTTAGTGGGGACACCAATTGCTAACCGCGAGCGCTCGGAGATAGAAGGGTTAATTGGCTTTTTTGTTAATACATTAGTCATGCGGACTAACTTGGCTCAAAACCCCAGCTTTAACGAATTACTCCCACGGGTACGCGAAACGTCACTATCGGCTTATGCTCATCAAGATTTGCCCTTTGAAATGTTGGTGGAAGCGTTGCAGCCAGAACGAGACATGAGCCATACACCACTATTCCAAGTGATGTTTATTCTCCAAAATATGCCTGTATCAGAGTTTGAGTTGAGTGGATTAACCATCAGCGACTTGCCAATTGAAATTTCTACCGTCAAGTTCGATTTGACTTTAGTGATGGGGAACTCTGGTACTGGATTAGTAGGCTGGTGGCAATACAATACTGATTTGTTTGATAGCAGCACCATCGAGCGGATGCTGGGTCATTTTGTGACATTGCTCTCTGGAATTGTCGCTAATCCGAGTCAGCGAATTTCCCAATTGCCAATACTCACCGCAGTTGAGCAACAGCAGTTATTAGTGGAGTGGAATGATACACGGGTAGATTATCCCCAGGATCGGTGTATCCATCGGCTATTTGCAGAGCAGGTGGAACGGACTCCAGATGCGGTAGCGGTGGTATTTGAAGAGAAACAACTAACTTATCGGGAGTTAAATCATCGAGCCAACCAGTTGGCGCGTTATTTGCAGTCTCTGGGTGTTGAACCAGAAGTGCTAGTGGGGATTTGTGTAGACCGCTCTTGGGAAATGGTGGTAGGACTATTGGGCATTCTCAAGGCGGGTGGGGCTTATGTACCCCTCGACCCAGAGTATCCGCAAGAGCGTTTAGCTTTAATGCTGTCAGACTCTGGAATATCAGTGCTACTCACCCAAGAACATTTATTAAGGCAAGTAGCTGGATATCAAGGACTGATTGTTTGTTTCGATCGAGACAGGGAGAATATTACTACTCAAACCCCAGAGCAATTGGATCTAAGCATCGATCCTGACAACTTAGCATATGTCATCTATACTTCCGGCTCCACTGGCAAACCAAAAGGTGTCCAAATTACCCATCGCTCAGTAGTGAATTTTCTCCAGTTTATGAGTCAGCAGCTAGAACTGACAGAGCAAGATCTATTCCTGTCCGTCACGACTCTATCTTTCGACATTGCTGTACTAGAAATCTTCCTACCCATGATGGTCGGTGCAAGGGTCGAAATTGTTAGTCGGGCAGTAAGTAGTGACGGCGCAGCATTAATTGCTAAGTTGGCGAGTTCTCAAACTACTCTGATGCAAGCCACCCCAGCGACTTGGCAACTGCTGTTAACCGCAGATTGGCAGGGCAGCAAGCATTTGAACATCCTCTGCGGTGGGGAAGCTTTGCCCAGAAATTTGGCGCACCAATTGCGATCGCGATGTGCGGCCTTATGGAATCTTTATGGACCTACGGAGACGACAATTTGGTCGGCAATATATCCAGTCGGCACAGATGACCGTACTGTTCTCATTGGTCGTCCCATTGCTAATACCCAAGTTTATATCCTTGACACCCACTTGCAACCAGTGCCGATCGGCGTACCAGGAGAATTGCACATTGGTGGTACGGGATTAGCTCGTGGTTATCTCAACCGCCCCGAATTAACTACAGAAAAATTTATTCCTCATCCCTTTAGTACTGAACCCAATTCCCGTCTCTACAAAACCGGAGACTTAGCCTGCTACCTCAGTGATGGCAATATTGAATATCTCGGACGAATAGATCGTCAAGTCAAAATTCGCGGTTTTCGCATCGAGTTGGGCGAAATTGAAGCATTACTCAGTCAACACAACCAGATCCAATCGACCGTTGTCATTGCCCGCGAAGATACTCCAGACAATAAACTGCTAGTTGCGTATGTTGTTCCGCAGCCAGAACAGACGGTGACAACCAGCGAATTGCGACAATTCCTGAGAACCCAGCTACCAGAATATATGGTACCCGGAGCCTTTGTCATTCTGGAGAGCCTCCCCCTCACCCCCAACGGCAAAGTAGATCGCCGTGCCCTGCCCGAACCTACTCACCGCAGCAATTCGGACAGATTTATACCCCCCCGAAATACATTAGAACTGGAACTCACTCACCTCTGGTCAAAAATACTCAAGGTTGACCCTGTGGGCGTAACAGATAATTTCTTCGACCTCGGCGGTCATTCTCTCTTGGCTCCCCAATTAATGGCTCAAATTAAGCAGCATTTTGGGAAAGATCTCCCTTTAAGCATCTTATTCCAATCTCCCACGATCGAACAGTTGACAACGAGAATTCAAACGGATGCTGGTGTTTCTGGTTGGTCTCCCCTAGTGGCAATTCAGCCCAACGGCTCTAGTCCACCCTTTTTCTGTCTACCAGGTGCTGGGGGCAATCCATTCTATTTATATAACTTAGCCCGTTGTCTCTCTCCAGAACAACCCTTCTACAGTTTTCAATCTCCAGTGCAAGATGGAGTATCAGCCCCCTGCACCCAAGTTGAGGTGATCGCCGCTGAATACATTAAGGCACTCCAATCAGTCCAACCTCAAGGACCATATTTTTTGGGCGGGTATTCTTTGGGTGGTAAAGTGGTGTTTGAAATGGCACAGCAGTTGCTACGACAAGGACAGTCATTAGCACTAGTTGCCATATTTGATACCACCGCACCGATTGCTCGACCACAGCCAACTGATGATGAATGGGATGATGCGAGATGGCTAACAACCATTGCTAAAATCCTGACCACCGTGTTTGCCAAGGATGTCGATCTGGATGCCGATCGACTGCCCTCGTTAGCCCCAGCAGAACAGTTAAAATATGTGCTCGATTACTTGAAAATGATTGACATTCTACCGCCTGATGCTGGGACTACGCAGTTGAATCAGTTGTTACAAGCTTTCAAAGCGGACGCTCAAGTTAATTATGTACCACAAGAATTCGTACCGATACCCATCACCCTCTTTCGAGCTAGTGAAGTCGATCCGGCAGAGTCTGCTAAATTACCATCTGAGATTTTGCAGGATTCGGCTTGGGGTTGGAGCAAGTTTTCGAGTACACCAGTGGTTGTCAATTTTGTCCCTGGCAACCATCTTACGATGATGACTCAGCCCCACGTTCGGAAATTAGCTGCATACTTGACGGATTACCTCAGTCAAGCACAGGCGATCTGCAAATCCCCGACCGATCGACAGTTTTCATAAAGATAGTTTGTAAAAAAGTTGAAGCAAGATTGATGTGTGGAATTGTTGCATTTTTCTCGAACCAAGAACCAATTTCCCCAGAGGCATTGAAACGGGCAACGCAAAGTTTACACCATCGAGGACCAGATGGACAAAACCAGTGGATTTCTCCCCATCGACGAGTTGGATTGGGTCATACCCGACTCAGCATTATCGATCTGACAACTGGCGAACAGCCAATTACTAACGCACAGCAAAACCTGCATATTGTTGTTAATGGGGAATTTTATGACTTTGAACGAATCCAGGGTGACTTGAAACGATGGGGATATAAGCTTCAGACCAGATCTGACAGTGAAATTGCCCTTCATCTCTACGATCGATTTGGCACACAATGCTTACACCATTTACGCGGCGAATTTGCATTTGTGCTATGGGATGAATCCAATCAGGTGCTATTTGCGGCTCGCGATCGCTTTGGCATTAAACCACTCTACTATACTGTACATGCTGGTACTCTTTATTTAGCATCTGAAGTCAAAGCTTTATTGGCAGCAGGCGTGCCTGCTCGTTGGAACCTAGAGTCTTTTTTCCAATCCAACAATGCTGTACTAGAAGCAGATCGAACTTTATTTCAAGACATTTATGAGGTTCCCCCCGGTCATTTTCTACTGGCTTCCCACTCCGGTTGGCAATTAATCCGCTACTGGGATTTTAATTATCCCTATATCAAGGAACCTCTAGATCGATCCAGTGATAACGAGTACATTGAAAAACTGCGTTACACATTGGACGAAGCAATTCGACTCCGCTTGCAAGCAGATGTCCCTGTTGGCTGTTATCTCAGCGGTGGACTTGATTCATCTACTGTGTTGGGAATGGCTGCTAGACACACATCTCAACCGATTCAGGCATTTACGATCGCCTTCGATCGCCCCCCTTATGACGAACAAGCTTTCGCTCGCGAGACAGCCCAACAGTTCGGGGCAAATCTTCAGATCGTTTCCGTCAGCCAATCAGATCTTGTCAGCCACTTTGCCGATGCTGTTTATTACAGTGAGAGGCTTTCCAATACTATCTCCACGGCTGGAAAATATCTATTGAGCAAGGCGACGCGAGATCGGGGTTATAAGGTTGTACTCACAGGTGAAGGTGCTGACGAAATTTTCGGCGGATATTCCGCTATGAGTGAGGATATGTTGCGCTACAACACAGCAGGACAAGACGATTTGACTGTACAGCAGCTACTCGCAACATTGCAGTTGAACAATCCAGTTTTATTAGAGACTGCTACATCAGGAATGTCTCTAAACAGTTTACAGCGGAGTTTAGGTTTTGTACCAACTTGGCTGAAAAATATTTCATTAGGCATGATGTCCGCTGGTATTAGGGAACTTCACCCTTTTTATACCACTGAATTTGCTGAATTTGTGGCAGAACGTGATGCTTTTAAGATTTTGTTAAATCGCTTAGATGTACAAGGTCAACTAATTGGGCGGGAACCTGTCAATCAATCCCTCTATTTGTGGTCTAAAACGGTTTTACCAAACTACATTTTGCGAGTGTTGGGTGATGGTGTAGAAATGGCACATTCGATTGAAGGGCGGTTGCCATTTCTTGACCATCATGTGGTTGAGTTAGTGCGAGACTTTCCTGTTTCAATCAAAATTCGTGGTAATAGTGAAAAATACGTGCTGCGAGAAGCAGCACGCCCCTTTTTAACAGACACAATCTATCATCGCAAAAAGCACTCATATTCTGCTCCACCTTCTGCTCTCAAAAACAATGAATCATTGGAAGAACTGATCCAAGATACCCTGCGCGGCGAGGTAATGAAATCACTGCCCTTTTACGACCAGAAAGCAGTTATTGGACTCCTCGATCGACTACCCCAAATGGATGAAAGTAACCGCATTCAAGCAAGTTTTACTCTGACGGGAATGGTGAGTGCTTGTGTTTTACAAGAACGGTTGAAACTTACCTAACTAGGGCTTGTCGATCAAAGCTAAAACTCAGACACAGAGATAAAGGCCCTAACTAGGCAAAGTTAGATCTGGGTTCTGACCCAAAATTCCATCTAGATCTCCTCCCATTTCTTTCGCAATCAGATAAAATCGAACTCCTAAAATTAGGCTAGCAACAGCCGGAGCCATAATTAAACCGTACCATAAACCATTTCCTCCCCATCCTAAAGTTATTCCTAGTAGATAACCTCCACCCAAACCAACACCCCAGAAAGACAATATATTAATAATCATCGGCACAAGGGTATCCTGCAATCCTAACAAAGCACCAATTCCAATTCGTTGAATACTGTAAAAAATTTGGTAGACTCCAGCTAATTTTAGAAAATTTGTTGCCTTACTGATTGCCACGTCATTATCGGGATTATTAATGTCCAAATAAAAGATAGCAATGGATTGGGAAAACATCTCAAAACCGATGGCGACAACAAATGCAAACACTGCGCTTAGTACAACATTGACCAAGGTTGCCCTCATAACCCCAGCATAATTCTTCTCTCCCACAATCTGCCCTACTCTCGTCATAGCTGTATAAGAAATTGCAATTGGAATTGTCAAAAAGAAACTTGATGTCTGGAGAGCGATTTCATGGGCTGCTAAACTGGAGGTTCCCAACTTTACCATCAGCATTGCCGTGATATTGAACATCGCCAGTTCCATTCCTAACTGAACTGATGTTGGCCATCCAATCTGAAAAATTTTGCCAAATAGCTCTCGATCGAACTCATTCAAATAGCGAAAAAGATGATAATTTTTACTCTGAGGGTGAAAATAAATCAGAATAACTGAAGCGAAAAAACTTACCCAGTAAACGATGGTAGTTCCCCAACCGATTCCAGCTAAACCAAGGGCAGGAAAACCTAAATATCCAAACATTAAGATGTAATTTACAGGCACATTTAACAGTAAAGAAACAACTATAATTACCATGCCAAATTGGGGAAAATTAATAGCAGCGGCAATTTGCTTTAAATATAAAAAGCTCACGACAGCAGGCAATCCCCACAGGACAGTATGTAAATAGTTTTTTGTTAATAAAATATTGGTTTCTTCTTGGCCTAATAAGGGCAAAATAGCGTCATAGTTCCATAGCAACAGCATTGCGGGTAAGGATAGGGCAACGGCTAGCCACAGTCCCTGACTAGTAATCCGGCTGACTCTATCCATGTTGTTTGAGCCAAAAGCCTCGGCAACTAGCACACCTCCACCAGTGAGAACACCAAGGCAAAGACATAGCATTGTAATGAAAATTACTACACCTAAAGCACCCGCCGCTAAATTTTGAACGCCAAGTAAGCCCATCATTACCGAATTCATTACAGGGATGGCAGTTTCAGCTAATTGAGCACCTGCTAGGGGTACAGCCAATCCCAGACTAACTCGTGCTTCGGTTAAAAGCTCTGACTTGAATTCTGTTGAGTTTATTTGCCCCATAAACTTTAAATTAGTGAATATTTTGACTAAGGAATGAGAACTATTAGACTTGCAATTTCTGCATCATAACCCAAGTTGCATAACATTTATAGCAGTCAAGAACATTTTTTTGGCTGTTCCAAATCAGCAAACGGACTGTGATATAATCGAACCCAACGTTATTACGGTTTGCTGGGTCTGATATTTGCTGGCAGTGATACCACACATGGCAGTCCGCATGGTGTGTTCTGCTCGTCCTCCAACACCCACGCGCATCAGTTATCAACGAAAAAATTAACTTTTTTGTCCAAATCCAACTCGGCTATAATGCTGTTGGCATGGAAGTTCAATCGAACTAAATCCTGTTTATTTAAGTTATGGAGAAGTCGATGAGTCAGTTTGGTATTGAAGAAAACGAAACAACCATCAGCAGTTCAGTACCAGAAAAGGTCGCAGCACTGTACGATGACCCCGCAGGTCAAGGAGGGCATCTCATTTTTGACGGGCAGTTTCATTGGGGTTACTGGGACGAAAATAATCCTGATGCCAGTCTGGGCGAGGCAGCCGATCGCTTGACTCAAATTATGATCGACAAGTCCGATATCTCTGAGGGTCAACGCTTCTGCGATCTTGGCTGCGGCGTAGGTGTCCCAGCGATGCGGATTGCCAAAGCTAAAGGATGTTTCGTTGATGCAATTACGATTAGTGAGTATCAATACAATCGAGCGAAACAGCTAATTGAGGAAGCTGGGATGTCTGATCGCGTCCATTTCATTCATGGCAATGCCTTGTCCATGCCCTGCGAGGATGCAACTTATGATGGCGGCTGGTTTTTTGAAACTATTTTTCATATGGGACACCGAGAAGCCCTTCGCGAAGCCGCGCGCATCTTAAAGCCAGGGGCAACATTAATGATTGCTGACTTGCCAACCAGACCGCATATTACCGAAGAATTCAAGCAGTTTGTCAAAGAAACAATTCATTCGGTCTTTATTCCCAAAGCAGATTATCCAGGACTGTTAGACGAGGCTGGATTTGACCTCATCGAAATTGATGACATCACCGAATTTGTGATTCCGCCTTTGGTACCTAAGGTTAAAGTCGGGTTTAAACAGTATGAGACTCAAATTCTTGAATATGTAGAACGGGACGCGATCGATCGCTGGGTGCGGATGTTTGAGGATATGTGTGCAAATCTTGGCTATATGCTAGTCAAAGCGAAAAAAAGAGCATAAATACTGCCTTAAGTAAGTGCAATAACTGGCTGAGAATAAATGAAAACCGAGATTACAAGGGACAGAATCTTTAATATCATTGTCCAAAACACTTGTGTAGTTATTCCCGAACTAGAAGGGCATTCCTTTGTTGAGACCGATCGACTTGCAGACTTAGGTGCCAACTCGATGGATCGAGCCGAAATTGTGATGATGACCCTGGAATCTCTATCACTGAAAATCCCTTTAATTGAGCTTGTAAGTGCCAAAAATATAGGCAAACTTGCGGATCTGCTGCATGAAAAACATCAGTCCACCTAAAATCCTAATTACAGGAGTTGGCATCACCACGGCGATCGGGCAAGGAAAAATTAATTTCTTAGCGGCGATACTTGCTGGCAAAGACGCTTTTGCTCGACTCAATCGACCTGGGCGACAAATCGCCGATGCTAATAATCTGCCTCTGGTGGGTTGCGAAATTGACAATCTTGTCATTCCCGATCGGATTGCCACCAGAGATATACGGACAGCCTCATGGTCTGCTCAAGTCGGAGTTACGAGCCTGGATGAAGCATGGCGGGATGCCCATCTCGATGATGTCGATCCTAGCCGGATCGGTCTGATTGTTGGCGGCTCGAATTTCCAGCAGCGTGAATTGGTACTGATTCAGGAAAAGTATGCAGATCGCGCGTATTTTCTCCCACCGAGCTATGGAATGGCATTTCTTGACAGCGATTTTTGTGGACTCTGTACCCAATATTTTCCAGTGACAGGATTCGCTCATACCGTAGGCGGTGCCTCGGCTAGCGGTCAGTTGGCAGTGATTGAGGCGACTGAAGCTGTTGCCAGTGGTAGAGTTGATGTCTGCATTGCGATGGGGGCTTTGATGGATCTATCTCATTGGGAGTGCCGGGGACTACAGGCGATGGGCGCAATGGGTTCAAATCGTTATGCCGATCGGCCATCATTAGCCAGTCGTCCCTTCGATCGAGATCGGGACGGATTTATTTTTGGCGAGTCCTGTGGTGTGGTAGTGATTGAAAAGGAGGATACAGCTGATCGTGCTGGGGTTGTGCCCTATGCCGAAGTGCTAGGGTGGGCAACCCGGATGGACGGAAACCGCAAACCCAATCCATCCCAGGCAGGTGAACTGTCTGTCATCTTGGCATCTTTGGCGAGAGCAGGATTATCGCCACAAGCGATCGACTATATCAATCCCCATGGAAGCGGTTCGATCGCTGGCGACAACACCGAACTTTCCGCCATTCGTGAGGCGGGTCTGTCATCGGCATACATTAATACAACCAAGTCCCTGATCGGCCACGGACTGACCGCCGCCGGAGCGGTTGAGGTGGTGACAACAGTTCTCCAAATGCGGGCTGGAGTGATCCATCCATCGCGAAACCTAGACAATCCCATCGATTCGACTTTGAACTGGGTTCGGGGGGAATCTGTCACACATCAAATTGAATATGCGATCGCCCTGAGTATGGGATTTGGTGGCATCAATACGGCATTATGTCTCGGACGAAACTAAACAAGGAACCATTATGATATCAGTTGGAATTGAAAGCATGAATGTGTTTGGCGGTAGTGTCGTCCTGGATGTCATGGATCTAGCTCATCATCGACAGCTAGATCTGCGACGGTTTGAAAACTTATTAATGAAGGAAAAAGCCGTTGCTCTCCCATTTGAAGATCCAATTACTTTTGGTGTCAATGCTGCCAAACCGTTAATCGATTCCCTCTCAGAAGCGGAAAAAGGACAAATAGAATTGCTCATTACCTGCTCGGAATCAGGGATTGATTTCGGAAAATCCATGAGCACCTATATTCATCAATACCTGGGGTTAAATCGATGCTGTCGCTTATTCGAGTTAAAGCAAGCGTGCTATGCGGCTACTGCCGGACTGCAAATGGCTCTTAATTTCATCCTCTCGCAAACATCCCCCGGTGCTAAGGCATTAATTGTAGCCACTGATATCTCCCGATTTATTGCCACGGAGGGAGGGGAGCTACTCACCAACGACTGGTCTTATTTTGAGCCAAGTGCTGGGGCAGGGGCAGTAGCCATACTCGTTAGTGACAACCCAAAAGTGCTTCAAGTCGATGTGGGAGCTAACGGTTATTACGGCTACGAGGTTATGGATACCTGTCGTCCCGTACCAGACAGTGAATCGGGAGATGTCGATCTGTCGATGATGTCCTATCTCGACTGCTGTGAGAAGGCGTTTATTGAGTATCACAGGCGAGTTACAGATGTAGATTATCAAAATACCTTTGATTATCTGGCTTTCCACACGCCTTTTGGGGGAATGGTTAAAGGGGCACACCGGATGATGATGCGTAAGTTCACCCAGGCAAAGTTAAATGATATTGAACTGGACTTTAATCGGCGAGTTGCCCTGGGACTTCGCTATTGCCAACGGGTGGGCAATATTATGGGCGGAACGATTATGTTATCCTTGTCCAGTACGATCGACAGTGGTGATTTCACGACCCCCAAGCGCGTAGGTTGCTTTTCCTACGGTTCGGGCTGTTGCTCTGAGTTTTACAGTGGTGTGGTTACAGCCAGCGGACAGCAGTGGCAGCGTCAGTTTGAGATCGGGGCGATGCTGAACCGACGCTATCGGCTGTCGATCGCGGAATACGAAGACTTATTCCAGAGCAATCGCAGTGTCCAGTTCGGCACGAGAAATGTCACTTTAGACCCCACCACGATCGCTGGTGTGCGCTCGGCTTGGCAAGATAGACCATTATTGACCTTACGCGAGATTCGAGAATTCCATCGTGAGTATGAATGGGTGAGCTAACATATCAAACTATCAACGTCCGGTTCCAGGGATCGATCTGTCGCATTCAGATCTGTCAGTCAGATGCTGAGAATGCGATTACCAACAATCTGGTGACTGAACTAACAGATGTCTTGGCTATTTGTGAGCAGACAACTGGAGCGCGGTCACCAGCAGTTTGTGTCGTAGTCATTGAGGGACTGCCAGATGTTTTCTGTACTGGCGCAGATTTTCGCCAGATTGCCAACCAGAATGATGTTGCCCAGATGGTCGATGCTGATGGGTTGTACAACCTCTGGAAGCATCTAGCGATCGGTTCATTTGTCACAATTGCCCATGTGCGCGGTAGGGTGCTTGCTGGTGGCCTAGGATTGGTTGCAGCCTGCGATCTTGTCCTAGCAGATGAAACAGCTACTTTTGCACTCTCAGAACTCATGTTCGGTCTATTTCCAGCCTGTGTATTACCATTTCTAATTCGCCGAGTCGGTATACAAAAATCTCATTACATGACCTTGACAACCATGCCAATTTCTGTGCAGGAAGCATCCGCCAGTGGTTTAGTAGATGCTTATGCCGAAGACAGTGAATCTCTATTGCGTAAACATCTAATCCGTCTCAGCCGACTTTCCAAGTCAGCCGTATCCGAGTACAAACAATATCTACACCAGCTAAACGACATCCTGATGCGATCGCAATCCTTGGCAGTTTCAACCAATGAGCAGTTGTTCAGTTCTCAAGAGAATCTTGATAAGATTCAAAGATACGTTAATGAAGGAAAATTTCCTTGGGAGCCATGATTACATATCTTTTCCCTGGACAGGGTTCACAAATCAGCGGCATGGGACAAGAACTATTTACCATATTTCCAGAGGAAACGGAAATAGCCAGTGACATGCTTGGGTATTCAATAATTGAGTTGTGTACAGAAGATCCACACAACCAACTCAATCAAACACAATTCACACAACCTGCGGTGTTTATCGTTAATGCGCTGTCATACAAACTACGTCTAGCCGAATCGGGAAAGTTACCTAATTTCTTAGTTGGTCACAGCCTGGGTGAATACAACGCACTTCACGCTTCAGGAGCCTTTTCCTTTGAAGACGGTATTCGCCTAGTGACAAAACGCGGAGAACTGATGAGTCGTGCATCCAAGGGTGGGATGGGGGCGGTAATTGGTATGTCCCCATCTGACATTCGGACTATACTAGACTCTCATGGGCTATCAGGAGTTTATATTGCTAACTATAATTCGCCACATCAAACCGTTGTGTCAGGGCTGCAAGCAGATATCGAGAAATCCAACCAAGTCCTAGTAGATAAAGGCGCGGTTTTCGTTTTGCTCAACACCAGCGGCGCGTTTCACTCTCCCTATATGGTTGCTGCTAAAGAAGAGTTTGCTCAGTACTTAAAAAACTTTTCTTTTTCAAATTTAACAATTCCTGTCATCTGCAATGTTAATGCACGACCCTATCGACAAGCAGAAATTGCGTCCCAGTTAGCAGATCAGATCGCCAGTCCTGTCCTCTGGTCCAACAGTATCAGTTATCTCCTGTCCCAAGACGACCAAATGCAATTCGAGGAACTAGGTGTTGGTAACATCCTTACCAAGTTAATTCCCAGTATCAGAAGAGAATATCAAGTCCAACAGGAGGATATTCCCCAGAATAAAAATATTCAAACCTATCGTCAAGTCGATCCGTCCTTGTCCAGTCAGTTCTGGAAGAAGGACACTCCCGCCAATCCTGAAGGTTCTAGCCAATTTCAGACCCAGTTTACAGTCGATCGAGAGCACCTAGCATCTGAAGCGAGAACAAAAGTCGATCGTTGGAATCGTGTATACCCAGTTGGTACAAAAGTAAAAATTCCTGGATCCGATCTGGAATTGACGACATCCACTCCGGCTGTCATTCTCTTTAGACATCGAGCAGCCGTTTATATGCAAGATTACAACGGCTATTTTGCTTTGGACGAAATATTACCCATTCGCTAAATTCGAGGCAAAAGTTCAACAATACCCGCTGTCACTTTACCCATAAAGTGGCGTAAAAGGACAGGTTATGCTTCACAAATCTAAGTAGCTCAAGTATTGAGGGGGCGACAAACAAGGTGAAACAAAGATGGGTAAAGGGTTAAAGGTAATAGACCCTCTCAAAAAATATGGTGCTTATTGACAATAGTACACAGTGATTAAGCAGCTATCTATGATGTGCAGTTTGATGGTAGAAAAGAGTGGTCTCGTGAAAATAACAAGACCAAACCAAAAAAATTCTACCATCATTTTATCAAAAAATCCTCGAAAAATACCTGAGTAATAGACAGTTAATCACCCTGAAAATGCTATTATTTAAACCGCTGGTATTTATCAACTAATCTCACAGATATATCCAGCACTATCAAAATATATAGTCAACGTTTTGGGATTGAGGCTATGTTCAAAGATTGTAAAACTGGAGGTTATAATTTAGAAGGTTCTCAAGCTTCTCCTGATAGAATTGTACGTTTAATACAGAAGGAAGTTTCAATGTTTCCAGCCTCTAATTCATCCCGCATTTATGCAACGCCTTTTTGCGGGCTTAATTTCTGGAGATAAAACTTGAGAAACCACTGAATTCAATCATAAACATAAACACCAAAAGCGGGCGATGGGACTCGAACCCACGACGTTCACCATGGGAAGATGACATTCTACCACTGAATTACGCCCGCATATTGCACCATTATACCATAACTGAGCAAATAATAAACAAGGGTAATCAAAAATTACGAATTACATCTGACTATTGGGGTTAGTTCGTTTAAGTTAGACAAAATTTAAGAAAATCATGTAAGCTAGGAAAGCAAGTGTTTATGATGGTCGAGTACATATCACCATTAATAAATATTCAAGTTTTTACAGTGCTAACAAAAAACCAGGAAAGTAGGTGAACCGAAAAATTTAAAGGTATGTGAAGAAAAGTAAAATCGCCCAAAACTGATCTGGTGTCGATAGCAAAGCGTGGCTTTTAGCCATAGTGTTCCCTTGCCCTAACGACAATTTTTAACGCCAACCTACTAATATATTAAACATATAGTTTGAGTAGTTTGAGAATACCGTATGTTCAACACCGCTGAAATTATAATTGATACTTTTGTCAGTCAAGTTTGAGAGGGATACAGCGGTATGAACGATTGCTATAACTAAAATACTTACGTTTTTACTTTAGTCAGAACTGTAACCTATCACCTGTCACCTATTCCCTGAAAAGGATGTTAATTAATGCTCACGTTTTACTACAATTTCAACGCTGTCAGCGACGATCTTTTTTAGATGTTCATGGAGATTACCGTCAGAGAGAAAGTTCTAACGAGTTAGTGCTGAAGGTACAACAGGATAAAAGTATTCACCATCAGCGCATAGTGAGCAAATTAGGTTACTATGAACCCGATTATTCTGCGGGTAATTGGCCAGCAGGTGCAGCAGCAACTTTAGAATTGATGCAGCGAGGTGTAAGTTATATTCATCATGGCGTACTCTTAACTACATATCGTGATCAATATACCTTACTAAGTCGTCCCGATTTACTGGTTAAACAACCGGGAATATCCTGTTTTGGTAACTGGAATTATGTACCAGTAAATATTGAATTGGGTAAACGTCCTAAACAAGAATATCAGGTAATTATTGCTTTTCATGCCCATGTTTTAGCCGCAGTTCAAAATGTGATTCTCAATAAAGCGGGTTTGATATTAAGGAATAAAGATAAAACTTATGTGGTTGATTTAGATAAATTGACACCACAAATGTTAGATATTTTAGAGGAATATATTCAAGTTATTGAGTCAGATACAGCACCAGAACTTTTTATTTCCCGCCAAAAATGTAATCTTTGTCCCTGGTATAATTCTTGTTATGCGATCGCTCAATCTCAACAACACCTTTCTCTATTACCAGGTGTCACACCTATCCGCTATACCCAACTGCAAAACCTCGCTATCAACTCTCTAGAAACTCTGGTACAAACCCATCCCAGCAACCTAGCACGTCTCACCGGATTTGATAGTAATATTGCTACTAAATTAGTTGTCCAAGCTCAAGCTGTATTTACCCAACAACCATTAATTTTATCCAACTCCCTCTCTGCTGAATATCTCACATTTACAGCCCCTATTGAACTTTATTTTGATATCGAAGCCCAGCCAGATTTAAACTTAAATTATCTTTTAGGGGTATTAGTTGTAGATAGAGTTGCCAACACTGAAGAATTTTATTCTTTTTTAGCCGAAACACCAGAACAAGAACGATTTATTTGGCAACAATTTCTCGATTTAGTTAATCAATATCCCCAGGCGCCAATTTATCATTTTTGTGCTTATGAAGTAGATACAGTTCAAAGATTGGCTAAACTATATCGCACACCATATTCCCATATTCATCCAGTTTTGAATCGGTTTATAGATATATATGAGCAACTAATTCAAAATGTAGCCTTACCCATAGATAGTTATGCCTTAAAAACCATTGCCAGATGGATCGGTTTTGAATGGCGTGATCAAGAAGCTAATGGAGCTAAATGTATTTACTGGTATGATAAATGGTTAGAAACAGGCGATCGCACCTTATTAGCTGTCATCCAGCGATACAACGAAGATGACTGTCGCGCCACCCGTACCGTCAAAGATTGGTTAGTTAACTTTTTTGCCCGGCTATAAAAATATGGCATTTTCCTTATAAAACTTCCATAGAGACCTTTGCCCTGTACAGACGTTTCGCCGAAACGTCTCTACTAACCCCCGATTTGGTAATTCTATATGCTACGTCTTCCCAAACTCCGCAAATTCTTACTAATTCTACTCTTTACCCTGCCACTGATTATCATTGGCCTATTCTTCAGTAATTTTGCTTCCGCCTCTGTCATCATCACCAATGTAGAATTTATTGGACAAGCAACCCTACCCACGGGCTTATCTTTCCAAAATACAGAACTGGGCGGTTTATCGGGTATTACCTATGATGCCAAAAACAACCTATATTATGCCATCTCCGATGATCGGGGCGAAAAAGCACCAGCGCGGTTTTATACCTTAAAAATAGACCTCAGCAAAGGCAAATTAACCAATAAAGATGTTATCCCCGTCGGTGTCACCAACTTATTAAATGCTAATAATCAGCCATTTGCCCCCACTACCACCGATACAGAAGGAATAGCTCTCACCAATCAAGATACCATTTTCGTTCCTTCCGAAGGCGATACAGACAAACTCATCAACCCCTTTATTCAAGAATTTGCCCTAGCTTCTGGGAAAACCATTAGCACCCTAACCATACCAGATAGATATTTACCAGATCCCCAAAAGCAAAAAGGAATTAGGAATAACTTATCTTTTGAAAGTCTTACCATCACACCTAATCAGAAATTTCTATTTACAGCCACCGAAAACGCCTTAATTCAAGATGGTACAGCAGCGAAACCCGGAGTTGGTAGCCCTTGCCGGATTCTAGAATATAATCTATTAACCAAGCAACCAGAACAGGAATTTCTGTACCAAACACAACCCGTTACACCCTTGTTTAATCCTACTGGTAAGTTTGCCAGTGGCTTACCGGATCTCCTTGCCTTGGATAACGAAGGACACTTTTTGAGTATAGAAAGAAGTTTTACAGGTTTAGGCTTTACAGTATTTCTCTTTCAGGTTGATCTAGACGATGCCACCAATATCCGTAACCTTGACAGCATCGCCAAAGGGGATATCAGTAAAATTAAGCCCGTAAAGAAAAAACTCCTCCTAGATTTACGAACCTTAGATGTATCATTGGATAATATTGAAGGCTTAACCTGGGGTGCGAAACTGTCCGACGGACAACCATCATTAATTCTCATCAGCGATAATAATTTCAACAGGTTACAACAAACCCAAATTCTGGCTTTTAAACTAAAAATAGAATCACCCCTGACTAGATTATTACGTCGCCTGAGAATACCGAATATTCCATAAAGATTGCCCCATTAACGTATATAATAAATATCTGCTAAAAATTATCCTAGGGGCAATTCATGAATTGTCCCTGCAAGGGTTTGGTGGTTATGCACATTTAATTACCACCAGATGTCTAAATATATAGAATCTATAGGTGAAACGGACTTCCCATTAAATTTAGAGTCAGGATTCAGGATATACAAAACTTGATATAGGAGGGAACAGGGAACAATATTGATCTTTACTTCTGCCTCCTGATAGCGCGGCGTAGTGTTAGCCATACTCCTGAATTTTGTCATATTTAGCCATTTTGACGTTCGAGGTTATCAAAGTGAACAATAGCCCATACCAAGCTCCATTAAATCAGGAGTTGGTGGCCAACCGTTATCAAATCAAGAGATTAATTGACCAAGGTGCAATGGGTGAGGTATTTCTAGCAGAGGATATGTTTCTAGGAGGAACACCAGTTGCCATTAAGTTTTTATCCCAAACTGTTACTGATCCTCAAATGCAAGAAAGCTTTAATCGTGAAGCTCTTCTGAGTGCAGCTTTAAGCCAAAAAAGTATTCATATAGTCCGTGCTTATAATTATGGTGTCACTAGCGATGGTAATCCATATTATGTCATGGAATATTTATCTGGAAAAAGTTTAAAGGAATTAATTCCCCTACCATTACCACTATTTCTCAATTTGTCTAGACAAATTTGTTTAGGTTTACAATCTGCTCATCAAGGTGTGAATATTGATGGCGAAATTTATCCATTGGTGCATAGAGATATTAAACCAGCTAATATTATCGTGATTCCAGATCCTATCTTGGGTAAATTAGCCAAAATTTTGGATTTTGGGATTGCTAAATTCCTCGGTAATACACCTGTAATTACTGCTAGTCAAGGTTTTCATGGCACTTTACCATACTGTTCTCCTGAACAATTAGATGGCGGTCATTTAGATAGTCGCTCAGATATTTATAGTCTGGGTGTGATGATGTTTGAAATGCTAACAGGACAAAAACCTTGGCAACCAGAAACAGATATATTTGGTGCTTGGTATCGAGTGCATTTATTTGAAAAGCCTAAAAATATTCTTGATGTTAATCCGCATTTAAAAATTCCTAAAGAGCTAAATGATTTAATTATGAATTGTTTGGCCAAAAAGCCAGATCAACGTCCCCAAAATATGGCAGAAATTCTCCAGATTTTGGATAAAATAACAGAAGCATATCAAGTATCATTACATTCAATTGCGAGAAAACCTGAAGTACCACAAATAATCCCTCGACCTCAAGAAAAATTCATTTGGCCTCAAAGTAAACCCATTCAAGAGATTGTATTTCCACAACTGATTAAAGAAGAAACAACATATACAACTTCTTTGTGGTTAATGTTGCCACAATCAGAAATTGAAACCTATGCCTATACTACTCGTTGCACGCGCTTTGTTTTTATTACACATCCCCATCCCATGTTGTTATGGATTACATTACTTTATGATCGGGATTTGACCCCTAAATGGTTACCGTGTTATTTGGATATGAAAAATGCCCAAAATCTTAAATTGGCTTGGACATTGGCGGAAACTGAAAGCTATTCTTTGCTGTTTTTTAGCCTAGAACCCCCCCATCACTGCGCTAATATGTTGAGTGTCGCGATCGCTCCTCCCCAAACACAAAACCTGAAAACCTGGATACAACAAAGCCAAAAAATCATCCCATCGGGTCAGTCTACCATCAGCAAAAACTGGTTAAAGGAGCAATACAAGCAAATACAAGCAAAAATAATCAAACAATTGCAAACGTAGTTTAAAGAAACTAGGACTTACGCAAGATGTAACTGCAACCCTGATTATTTTGTAGGGGTAATTCATGAATTACCCCTACTTTCGTTCTATTTTGCGTAAGTCCTGGAAACAAAAAAAATTTTTCTCAAACTACTTGACAAATGTAAAAAGAGGCGACATACTAAATAGAGTGCAACTTAAGGGACTGTAGTTCAATTGGTTAGAGCACCGCCCTGTCACGGCGGAAGTTGCGGGTTCGAGCCCCGTCAGTCCCGTTCTAAAATGCTGAATCTAAAATATTGAACCGGGAAAACAGGCTCATAGCTCTTATGATCAGTATGTGTAATTGTGATTGATAAAAGAGAGAATCAACTGTGACCGTCAGAGTCCGTATAGCTCCGAGTCCTACCGGAAACCTACATATTGGTACAGCTAGAACTGCTGTATTTAATTATCTGTTTGCCCGCCACCATGATGGCAAGTTTATTTTAAGAATTGAAGATACAGATTTAGAGCGATCGCGTCCAGAATACACAGATAATATTCTTGTTGGACTACGCTGGTTAGGATTGAATTGGGATGAGGGTCCATTTTTCCAATCTCAACGCCTCCATCTTTACAAAGAAGCAGTGCAAAAATTACTCGATCAAGGTTTAGCTTATCGCTGCTACACCACATCTGAAGAATTAGATGGTTTGAGGGAAGCACAAAAAGCCAGGGGAGAAGCACCCCGCTATGATAACCGTCACCGTCATCTGACCCCAGAACAAAGGGCAGAATTTGAAGCTCAAGGGCGTTCTTCTGTGATTCGTTTCCGCATAGAAGATGATCGGGAAATTATCTGGAATGACTTAGTGCGGGGTAAAATGAGTTGGCGCGGTAGCGATTTGGGTGGTGATATGGTCATTGCTCGCGCTGCTAGTGATGGTACTGGTCAACCACTCTATAATTTTGTGGTCGTAGTGGATGACATTGATATGCAAATTAGTCATGTCATTCGCGGTGAAGACCATATTGCCAATACGGCTAAACAAATTTTGCTGTATGAAGCTTTTGGGGCAAAAATTCCCGAATTTGCCCATACACCCTTAATTTTAAATCAAGAAGGACGGAAATTATCCAAGCGTGATGGTGTAACTTCCATTTGTGACTTTCAGGAAATGGGCTTTACTGCGGAAGCTTTAGTCAATTATATGACTTTACTGGGTTGGTCGCCTGTGGATTCTACTCAGGAAATATTCAATTTAGAATCAGCAGCTAAGGATTTTGGCTTTGAACGGGTAAATAAAGCTGGTGCTAAATTTGACTGGGATAAATTGGACTGGTTGAATAGTCAATATCTCCATAGTATGCCAGTTGATAAGCTGACAGATTTGTTAATTCCTTACTGGGAAAAAGCTGGTTATCCGTTTACCCAGGGTAGAGAACGTCCCTGGTTAGAACAGGTAACAGGTTTAATTGCTGCTAGTTTAACTCGGTTAGTGGATGCGGTGGAGATGACTAAAGTATTTTTTACCCCAGGGGTAGAATTGACTGAGGAAGGCAGTCAACAGCTACAGCAAGAAGGGGTGAAAACTGTTCTGCAAGCAATTATTACAGCTTTGGAAAGTCAGTCAGAGTTAACTGCCGATGTTGCACAAAATATTATTAAGCAGGTTGTGAAATCAGAAAATGTGAAAAAAGGCTTAGTAATGCGATCGCTCAGAGTCGCACTCACGGGAGATGTTCATGGTCCAGATTTAATTCAATCTTGGTTATTACTCAATCAGATTGGTTTAGATAAAGCTCGTTTACATCAGGCAATTAGCTAGGATTTACACACAATACGTTTTCAAACCTGATCATTTCGTAGTGAGGACTTGAGTTCTCAAATGAGGAATAAATTCCTCACTACAAACTTTGTACAACAATTTGATTGTCAATTAGCAAAATTGCGTACTATAATAGAAGTAAGACATGGGGCTTTAACGGTTTCGACAGGTTGGCGAACACTGCTCTGTGATTCAGGTCGAGAGCGAGTCATCTCTCGGAAATCAAAGACTCGAAAAAAAAGTAAATGCGAACAATATCGTAAAATTTGCTCGTAAGGACGCTCTAGTAGCTGCCTAATAGCCTCTTATAGGTCCGAGCGTCTCTAGTTTGACTCCGTTAAGGACTAGAGACCTAACCCCAACGGATGCTCCACTCTTGCGTTCTCTGGTTGGCTTGGTGGCTAAGATTAAATCAGAGCATCCTACGTTCGGGACAATGAACGATTCCCGCCTTGAGGGTCAGAAAGGCTAAACCTGTGAACGAGTGGAGGGTTAATACCCAATTTGGACATGGGTTCAACTCCCATAAGCTCCATTTTATATAATTCTTGATCCCGCTAAACATTTATATATGTTGGCGGGATTTTTGATTTATACATAAATAGGGTTTGCTGAATAAAGCTATAACCGTTTATTAATAGGGATTTCGCGGATTTTAAGAACAAGTAAGTGCAAGGTTTTGGCAAATGGAGTCTCAAAACAGTTGCATTTTTCCTTGTCGGGTCGAGTCAGACATGAAAAATTAAGGATATCCAGATAGTTGAAACTGTTCCCTGCGATGCACTGAGCTTGTCGAAGTGTTCCCTATTCCCTATTCCCTATTCCCTATTCCCTATTCCCTATTCCCTATTCCCTGTTCCCTATTCCCTATTCCCTCTCCTCACAGACAACTTTTTCAG
>NZ_PGEM01000002.1 GCF_002934005.1 Cuspidothrix issatschenkoi CHARLIE-1
GTAGTTCGGTTAAGAACTGAGTCTGATCAACTAGGCTTTTACAAGCCCTCACTTACCCGAAGGGAAGTGATGGGTGGTTGACTTTTATTATTTGTCAGTTGTTAGTGGTCAGTTGTTAAATAATTTAATTTACAATTATTCACAGTAACTTAATATTCCTTCACAATATGCAAACAAGCATCTCTCCCTCTACAAACCCTATTCCTGGTCAATATTGGCAATGGCGCGGACACAATGTACACTATGTCCAAGCAGGAGAACCACATCCTCAGCGTCCACCTTTGCTATTAGTGCATGGTTTTGGTGCTTCCACAGACCATTGGCGTAAGAATATCACAGAATTGAGTGTATATTTCCAAGTATTTGCTATTGACTTATTAGGATTTGGCCGTTCAGCAAAACCTAATTTACAGTATAGCGGTGACTTGTGGCGCGACCAACTCCATGATTTTATCAGCGAAGTGATTGGTCAAAAAACAATTTTAGCTGGTAATTCCTTAGGAGGATATGCTTGTTTATGCGTTGCTGCTCAACGTTCTGAAAGTGCTGCTGGTGTAGTCTTACTTAATAGTGCAGGGCCATTTTCCCAACCGGAAAACCAAGTTCCACCTACTCCCAATCCTATACAAAAAGTTTTAGGAAACTCTGTAAAATGGTTCTTTAAACAACGTTTTGCCCAAGCATTATTATTTCAATATACACGCCAAAAATGGGTAATTCGCCGCACCTTAGAAAAAGTTTACCTTGATAAAAGTGCGGTTACAGATCAATTAGTAGCAGAAATTCAAAACCCAGCTTTTGATAAAGGTGCTTTAGATGTATTTGTTTCTGTTTTTAGTACGCCCCAAGGGGAAAAAGTTGATATTTTACTAAAACAATTAACTTGTCCTTTATTATTATTATGGGGTGAGGCAGATCCCTGGATGAAAGCAAGAGAACGTTCACAAAAATTCCATGAATATTATCCCCAGTTAACCGAATATTTTCTCACGGCGGGTCATTGTCCCCATGATGAAGTTCCCGAACAAGTCAATTCTTATGTACGAGATTGGGTAATGAGTTTAGTAACAATTTAGGTGAGGTGACAATATCCCCGACTTCTTTAATTTATTGTGTCCATAAATTATAAATTGATGTCAGAAGTCGGGGATCTGATACCAATTCTGTATAAAGATGCGCCAAATTCAGAAAGAACCGCAAAGGCACAGAGAACACAGAGAAGGAATAGACAAGTTGACAAAATTCGGCGCAGCCTCACAAAGAAATGGTATGAGCATTTTAGATATTAGAATTTAACAACGTGATAGTTCTAATAAATTAATTGTTTGCGGAATAAAACTAGATGAACTTTCCCAATAATCTACTTGATTAACTTTTACTTTTAGTAAAGCAATATTGGGTTCTTTTACCCCGTTGGGAAACCAAATTTCCAATCCTGGCTGCCATTTTTCCTCAAGTTGATCATGATCTCTAATCAATTCGGCTGAACCGGATATAGAAACATATCGCTGCTGATCAGGTGCTGAAAAACTCACATTCACCTGTTGATGATGTTGAATTTCTACTACTTTATGGGAATTGGCCAAGGTAAAAAACCAGAGTGTGCCATCATTGTCAATTTCATTCCACATTGACATAGGACGACTATGTAAACTATGATTATCATCAACTGTTGTTAACATCCCACAGTCAATACCTTCAAGTAGTTTACGTAATTCGTGAACTTGTGGTTTTGTATCTAAAGATTGTGTCATTATATAATTCTAGTTTTATGAACATGAGTGATATTTTTAGTGTTAAAGTTTTTCGATTTATATACGTGAGTCTAAAGAGGTAATTATCAGAATTGATTTTTAGCAATTTATAACTAAAGACATATACAGCAGTTTGCGAAGGTATGAGGTACACATTTTGCGGGCAAGATGCCCGCACCACAACAGTTTGATTATGGTTGTACCTCATTTGAATGAAATATGCTGTAAATCATCCTAAAAATAACTTATAGGCAGGATTATCGCTTTCATTCCAATAGTGATAACCAAGACTATCTAAAAATGATTGCCATTCTTCCATTTCATGGGGTGGTACTTGCATTCCTACCACGATTCGCCCATAATCTGCGCCATTATTGCGATAATGAAATAAGCTAATATTCCAATCAGGAGACATAGAACCGACAAATTTCATCAACGCCCCAGGACGTTCAGGAAATTCAAACCGATATAATAACTCATGATCTGCCAGTTGAGAATGTCCCCCAACCATGTGCCGTAAATGTAATTTTGTTAATTCATCATCGCTTAAATCAATTGTTTTTAAACCACTAGCTTCAAAATTCTCCACAATTTTCGCCGCATCGGCACGGTTTTCTATTTGCATACCAACAAAAATATGTGCTTCTTTATTGTCAGCAATGCGATAATTAAATTCGGTTAAATTCCTGTTACCAATACATTCACAAAATTGACGCAGACTTCCCGGTTTCTCAGGAATATTCACCGCAAAGATGGCTTCTCGACGTTCTCCAAATTCTGCCCTTTCTGCTACGAAACGCAAGCGATCAAAGTTCATGTTAGCACCGCAAGCCACGGCGATGAGGGTTTGATCTTGAATTTGTTCTCGTTCTGCGTAAACTTTGGCGGCGGCGATCGCTAATGCCCCCGCAGGTTCTAAAATAGATCGGGTATCTTCAAATACATCTTTTATCGCCGCACAGGTAGCATCGGTATCTACTAAAATAATTTCATCCACATATTGCTGACACAAGCGGAAGGTTTCTTCTCCCACTTCTCGCACTGCTACCCCATCAGCAAACAAGCCCACCTGGGACAAGCGCACCCGATGACCAGCTTTGAGAGATTGACTCATGGCATCAGCGTCTACAGGTTCGACACCGATAATTTTGATTTCAGGACGCAACCGTTTAACATAAGCAGCAATACCGGAAATTAATCCACCGCCGCCAATAGCCACAAATATGGCGTGGATAGGTTGTTGACATTGGCGGAGAATTTCCATACCGATAGTTCCCTGACCTGCGATGACATCAGGATCATCGAAGGGATGTATAAATGTTAACCCTTTTTCTGCTTCCAATTGACGGGCGTGGGCGTAAGCATCATCATAGGTATTTCCATATAAAACTACTTCTCCTCCCCGTGCTTTCACGGCATTAACTTTAACTAAGGGGGTGGTAACGGGCATGACAATAATAGCTTTTGTTCCCAAGCGACTGGCAGATAAGGCCACTCCTTGGGCATGGTTGCCGGCGGAAGCAGCAATTACGCCTTGTTTCAGTAAATCTGGGGACAGGTTAGCCATTTTGTTATATGCACCCCGCAGCTTAAAGGAAAACACAGACTGCATATCTTCTCGCTTGAGTAGCAGTTTGTTATTGATGCGGTGGGAGAGGTTGGGGGCATATTCCAATGGTGTTTCCTGGGCTACATCATAGACGCGGGCGGTGAGGATCTGTACCAGGTAGTCGCAATACATATCAAGGAGGGAATTGGGGTTGGATTGTTAATTCTACCGCTTGTTGGGTAGTTGGGGATGATATGGCTTACGCCACACTTAGCTATCAGACAAAATCACTATTGACTGAGATTAAGCAGATTTTTGATTAATACTACTTTCAATATGACGACGTAAAATATCATTAATAGCTGCTTGATAATCTGTATTTTGAGCTTTAAACCAAGCTATTACATCAGGATCTAATTGGATAACATTTTTAGCTTGTGCTGCTGGAATTCGCAAAGTTGCTTTTGCAAAAAACTCATCAGTCAATGGAGGAATATCAGAATAATCAATATCCTCATCTGACATTGAATCTAACGCTCGCCAATTAGTACGTGAGATATTCTTCAAATCTTTTTCGTTCATAACGATTTGCCTTTCGTGCTGAAATAATTCTAATTACATTACCCCGTCTTTCAGTCCAGACAACTACAGCGACTCCATTTCCTAAAAAGCCAATACCAAACCAGCGTTCTTCACCATAATCAAAGCGTTCATCTTCTTCAATCAACATTGGACTATCAAACATTTCCGAAACGTCTGTGAAGTCAATTTGATGTTTACGTATGTTTTCTAAATTCTTCGCGTCGTCCCACTCAAACTGCATCAACTTTGAAAAGGTATAACTTTGTATATTCTATCTTATTTTTTCATCCTATAAATCTTTAAATCTCATAAATCTTGAATCAGTAATTATTATCTCCCCCCACCCTAGAAGGGTGAGGAAAAATAATGATTTGCACCTATAAGAACGGTGTTAAATCTAAATGTTCTTCAATTTGCGTCGCCAAAGAATCTAAAATCTGTTCTCGTTCTTCTCGATAGTTGGATACGCCTGTTGGTAAAGATTTTAAACCCCGTTGTTGACGCAGACGATTTACCCAAGCCCGCCGCCAGGGTCCATTGTCAAAAATACCATGTAAATAAGTTCCCCACACAGATTGAGAATTATCTACTAAACCCAAATTATTATCATCAAAGAGTGCTTGACAGGATTTTTGATCGGCGGAGTGTTCGCTGCGCGATAGCGAAGGGCTAGTGTAAGTAGTTCGTCCTTGATGAATTTCAAAGCCAGCTACAGGTAAGCCTATTTGCGGATAATTAGAAGTAACTTGGCGCTGACGGGCAATTTTTTGACCTGTAATTACAGTTTTTATAGGTAATAAATTCAACCCTGGATATTTACCCGCCTGTCCTTCTACTCCCTCTGGATCGGCTATGGTTTGTCCCAGCATTTGGAAACCGCCACAAATTCCTAAAACTGTCCCTCCAGAAGCAGCATAGTTTTGAATTGCTTCCGCCATACCGCTTTTTTGCAAGGTGATTAAATCGGCAATGGTGGTTTTTGTTCCTGGAATAATTACTGCATCAGGATGTCCTAAATCTTGCTTGGGTAATAAGTATTTTACCCTCACAGATGGTTCTGATTCTAAGGGATCAAAATCAGTAAAATTGGCAATTCTGGGTAAGCGGATCACAGCAATATTTAACTCAGCAGCCGTTTTTGTGGTTTTCCGTTCTAGCAAGTCTAATGAGTCTTCCGCCGGAAATAATTGTTCTATGTAGGGAACTACACCTACCACAGGTATACCTGTACGTTCTTCTAACCATTTAATGCCCGGTTCGAGAATTGATCTTTGTCCTCTGAATTTATTAATCAAAACTCCTTTAATTAAGGCGCGTTCGTCGGGATCTAATAACTCTAATGTGCCAACTACATGAGCAAATGCCCCACCTCGATCAATATCAACTACTAATAAGGTAGGTGCATTTAAATGTTTTGCTACCCGCATATTAGTTAAATCTCGATGTTTGAGATTAATTTCTGCGGGACTACCAGCACCTTCGCAAACTATGGCATCAAACTCTGTAGATAAAGATTGTAGGCATTCTTGAATGGTCTGCCAGCCAATTTCAAAATAGTCTCGATAATAGTCTGTGGCGCTGACTTTACCAACTGCTTTACCTTTAAGGATCACCTGAGATGTCATATCTCCTTGAGGTTTAAGCAAAATGGGATTCATTTCTACTAATGGTGCTACTCCCGCAGCCCAAGCTTGTACCGCTTGAGCGTATCCTATCTCTCCGCCACTGGCAGTTACATAGGCATTTAAAGCCATATTTTGCCCTTTAAATGGGGTTACTCGCCAACCACGACGGGACATGATCCGACAAATAGCTGTTGTTATCAGTGATTTACCTGCGTGGGATGTTGTTCCCACTACCATGATTGATTTCATTTTTAACTACAATTTAATATGTTGAGATTTGATAGTGCATCGGTAGATAACTTGTAATTTTTTTCAACTGATAGCAGGGGTGTCCGGTGTGGGGGGGCAGAAGAGAAATATATTATTCTTTTGCCTCCTGCCTCTTTCCTTAAAAGGGTAAACGCAACCAACGAGTGATAAAATCTTGGATGCGATCGCTCAATGAAGGACTACGCCAGTTTTGATTTGTTAATTTGCCAATCAATTGATGACCTAAAGGAGTGAGGCGAAAACTATCTGTAATGCCTTGTCCATCAACTTCTCGGCGCAATACTCCCACATCAATGAGCCAGGCTAAAGCATTTTCACAGGCTAATTCTGACAAGGCGCGGTTAGTATAATTCTGTTTTACCCCTTTTTCCATGGCTATAGATCCTAATTGGATGCTTTGACTGGTCATGGCTATAAACAAAGTCAGGTTAAAGGGAGAACATAAAAGCGATCGCTCCGCTCGTTCTAGTGCTTTATCAGTATAAACTAAGGGTTTGAGGTTGGGCGAATCTACAGCAAACATTGGCATTTTCTTTACTCTAAATTGTGCTTTTTGTCAATACTTTGAAAATAGATAATTCTCGTTGAGAATATTCATGAACAACTTATATAAATATTGTAAATTATTGTAAAATTTTGATTGCATGAAGATTTTTAAACAGGATAAGGTGAATCATGGCTTTAGCAGTTGGTACAGTTGCACCTGCATTTACCACCAAAGACACTAATGGGAACACAGTTTCATTATCTGATTTTGCTGGTAAAACCGTAGTTCTCTATTTTTATCCCAAAGATGACACACCAGGCTGCACCAAACAAGCTTGCAGTTTCCGGGATGCTAAGGACAAATATGTCAGCAAAGGTATCGTAGTGCTAGGTGTGAGTGCTGATGATGAAGTAGCTCACCAAGCATTCACCTCTAAGTATAGTCTCAATTTCCCCTTATTGGCGGATACTGATAAGAGCATCATTAAAGCTTATGATGTTGATGGTGGTGGTTATGCCAAGCGTGTTACTTACATTATTGATGGTGATGGTAAAATCATTCATGTTGATGCCAATGTGAATACACCTACTCACGCTGATGATGTTTTAACAGCACTGGGTTTATAAGAGAGGGCAGGAGCTCAGGAGGAAGAAGAAGATAATTTTCTCCCCTGCTCCCCTGCTCCCCTGCCTTCATTACTTACCTACTGAGGGTATAAGTAAAGGCAAGAGATTTTGATTGACGTTAGATGTATTTGCTGGTGTGTTTGGGTTTTGTGGTTGAATTTGGAGACGTTTTAGTTGTTCAGCCCTAAATGCTTGTGCGGCTAAGTCTAATTGTTGATTTTGTTCATCAGCATTCCATTGGATATTACCAAAGTTAGCTTGATGAATCATATTCAACATATTAAAATCCCCAGAACTGTTAGATAGAGGATTAGTATTGCGATAGCCGCGCTCGCCGAAGGGATCGCTCTCCAAACTGTTAAAAGGTTGATTAGGATCAGCTAAACTAGGTTCTACTGCTAACATTGAAGCCAAACTAATGCCGGCAATAGTGGCAAGAATAATTTTGTGAACTTGTAAAAATTGTCTTGACATGGAATTTCCCCTCATATTCTGCTTTCTATATTAAGCAAGTGTTCGCCGCAGTTGGGGTTGAATACTGACCAAAGCCAAAATTGCAAAACCCAGTAACACTAATAACGCACCTCCAAAGGTAACATCACCCCAAAAAGCAGACATTACTATGTCATTTATTCCCCAACTGCTATGTAGATACAAGTAACGAATTGGTTCAATAGCATAACTTAGAGGGTTGAGGGTGACAACAACCTGCAACCAACCAGGCATAAATGATAAAGGTGCTAAGGCGGTACTGGCAAATAATAGCGGTAGATTAGTAACAAAAATTACGGCGATTAACTCAATATGTCCCGGTAATGCAAAGGCTAAACCCAAGGAAATGGCGGTGACACCCAAAGCCAGTAGAAAGACAATGAGAGCGATCGCACATAATCCTGTAACATCAGGTAAGCCAGCCCCTAAAAACGCCGCCGCCCCCACAATTACCGCCGCTTGCAGCAAACTTTGGCTAATGATAAAAATAGCAGAAGCAAAAACAATTGAAAAGCGCGAAGCTAAGGGCGCAACCAGCAAACGATTTAAAAAACCAAATTCCCTATCAAACATGATCGGTAAACCAGCATTTAAAGCCCCAGCAAAAGCAGTAAATACTATTACACCAGCCGCTAAAAATTGTCCGTAATTTGTTGTACTACCAAACAAACCTTTGGGAGCATTTTGGAATAAAGCCCCAAATAAAACCAACCACATTACTGGTTGAATAATACCCGCCACCAGGGTAGAAGGGCGGCGTTGTAGTTGAATAAACAGACGACGAGTTAAAGCAAAAGTTTCTTGAACAATTTCGCCCAAGAAATTAGAATTGGTATCAATAACTACATCGGATGATGTTAATTGTTGCCAATTCATCGCTATTTTATCAGTATTCATAGAAGATGCCAGAAAGAAACGGTATCAATTATAAACATCTGTGCTATTTTGAGTCAGCAAAGAATATTTACAATTCTTAATACTACATTATAACAAAAATCATTACAGTACCATCGTGGACTAATCTTCATAACAACGAATGCAGTTTTCACCGATAACTTTGTATTAATGCTTCCCAATCTCGATTAACCCTTTTATTTTTAGAACTACCAATGCATATCCAGATGGACAAATTGCAGCTTTGTCTGAATCAGGATACCCAGGATTAAAGGATTTTCAGGATTTTTTATGAATATTTATCTGGGGATAGTTCAGGTTCTAAAGATGAGTTTTTTCGGCTCTACCGGACTTAGTATGCTAAACTAATAGGAACAGGGAACAGGGAATAGGAAACAATTAGTAATTTAGCATAACAAGTACCGAAGACCATTTTTGTTACTATGTCTTTCTTATTTGCTCAATACTAATCACTGTGCGTATTTATCAAGTAGAACCTTTTTCTCTGGAATCATGGGTATAGATTGACTCTATTTTAAAAAACAGCTTGGAGAAAATGAGCGATCACCGTGAGAATCATTTTTGCGATCATGATTAACTCAAAAGGTGAAGTATACTAACACCCTTACCTCTTGAACCATCCCTGATATTCACAGTGAAAACCCTTTTGTTCCCATACTGGCATATTAACATCAATTAACTTATACCATTTGTTTGTAAATTTGTATATAATTTATCTCCCAGCTTCGCTGTGTCCCCTTAGTAAGCTACGGTGTACAGTCTAATCAAGTTCCCATCTAGGGTTTTAATGCCCCTAACCCCGAATTCTGGGGGAATCAGAATTTCAAAGTCCCCCAAGCTTGGGGGATTTAGGGTGCTAAATAAGCACAAAACGAAGACAGATAGGAATTGTGTGTACACCATAGCCTTACTAAGGGGGGACTACAGGGGATTATGTGCATCTTCATAAAAATTGGTATTAACGATATGTGGACAGTGGAGATAAATAAACTGACTTTTTATAAATCCGCATATTCGCATTGAAAAATTAACTAAATGCAAGGATCTTCAGAACCACTAGAAATTAAAATGGGGATATGGGGATATTGAGTTGCTAATTGGGCTAGATAAATTTCTTGCTGAATACTACCACCCAACACAAAAAAGGCATCTACTGGGTGTGAAGAACTAAAAATTAGGGTTATAGTGGTAAAAGCCAGCCAGCTAATGAGGAACAGTCTCAAAACTCAAAATAATTTTTGTAACAATTGCCAGGATTTCCGAAATTGAGCGCGAAAGTGAATTAACAAGTTCATACTCAATCGATCAAACATAAATAACTAATAAAAGTTTAATTATCCATTGACATAAATCACGGTTACTTACCTAATAAAGTGATATCGTCAAGAGGATAATTGAATACTTACAAATGATACTTATCCCAGTATCATGTATATGTTTATGTTGTGATATTAGAACCGCTCAATTTAAAGCATATTTGTTACCGAAGAAACACAATATCACAAGTCATTGACAAAAGGTTAAAAGATCGATGAATGCCAGGGTTGATTAGGATATAAATACAAAAAGACATCAGGTAAGACTGATTGATAAACTGTCAAAAACACAACTATTTCAGCTAATATACATGAACCAATCTGCGAAACGTTACTCACCGCTCCAAGCAGCCATGATTGGGGGAGCGATCGCCACAACTGCTACTATATCCGTATTTAGTCAAGCTTGGACACGTTCCGTTCATGCGGCTTTACAAGATAGTCCTAAAGCATTAGTTGACCAGGTTTGGCAGGTGGTGAATCGTGAATATGTTGATGAAAAATTTAATCAACAGGATTGGCAAGCAATCAGGCAAAGCTTATTAAGTAAAAACTATACTTCTAAAGATGATGCGTATGTAGCGATCCGTGAAGCCCTGCAAAGGCTAGGTGATCCCTACACCCGGTTTATGAATCCTCAACAGTACGAATCCCTGACTAACCAAACATCTGGGGAAGTTTCCGGGATTGGTATTACCATGGAAATCAACGAAAAAACCAAGCGTCTCACCGTTGTAGAAGCTATAGAAAATTCTCCCGCATTTAAGGCTGGACTGAAATCAGGTGATCAAATTTTAGCAATTGATGGCAAATCTACCCTGAAAATGTCGGTGGAAGATGCTTCAAAATTAATTCGTGGTCAAGTAGGCACTCCTGTAAGCTTGGATCTAGCAAGACCAAGTAATAAATTTAACATCAAACTTACCAGAGCTACCATAGAAATTCCTACAGTCCGCTATACTCTCAAACAAGAGGGTGGTCGGAAAGTTGGTTATATCCGATTACAAGAGTTTAGTTCCCATGCTGCGGATCAAATGCGTACAGCCATACGCAACCTCGGCAACCAAAAAGTTGATTCCTACGTTTTAGATTTACGTGGTAATCCCGGTGGTTTGTTAAATGCGAGTATAGAAATTGCTAGAATGTGGCTAGATGATGGTCATATTGTCAAAACAGTAGACCGCAAAGGATCAAGTTCTAACACCAAAGCTAATCGTACAGCTATCACCAATTTACCCTTAGCCATTTTAGTTGATGGTAATTCCGCCAGTGCTAGTGAAATCCTCACCGGCGCACTCAAAGATAATAAACGCGCTGTAGTTGTAGGTAGTCAAACCTTCGGTAAAGCTTTGGTTCAGTCAGTCCATGAACTAGCAGATGGCTCAGGTTTAGCTGTCACCATTGCCCATTACTATACACCTAATGGTACAGATATTAACCATAAAGGAATTACACCGGATATCAAGCTAGACCTAACCCAAACACAGGAACGCCAATTGGCTTCTAATCCGAAGTTAATCGGTACAGATAGTGATCCCCAATATGCTCGCGCCATTGCTGCTCTTTCTAATGGCAAGGTAGCAGAAAAGGTCACAAATGAAAATTCCCAGTCCATTAGCATCCGTGCCGAAGACTTGAAATTTTAGAGCATATTTCATTCAAATGAGGTACAACCATAATCAAACTTTTGTGGTGCGGGCATCTTGCCCGCAAAATGTGTACCTCATACCTTCACAAACTGCTTAAATAAAAAAATTC
>NZ_PGEM01000011.1 GCF_002934005.1 Cuspidothrix issatschenkoi CHARLIE-1
TCAGTGTGTGGTAGTTCACACCCCCCAACTTAATGTTAAAGGCCGCTGGGCGAGAACTTGAGTATAAAGTTCTTCTAGTTGGGTGATATTATCATTCAGGGTATAGCGTTCTAATACGCGCTTTCTGGCTTTTTGTCCTAATAATGTTGTTAACTCTGGATGATCTTGGAATAGTGGTAACAGGGTTCTGAGTTGCGATCGCACACCGTTAGTGCTAATTACTACACCTGCACCTTTTTCTAAAACTTCTCCATCTGCACCAACATCAGTACCCAGACAAGCTAAACCGCAGGACATAGCCTCTAACAAAGATAGTGATAAACCTTCTACCAAAGAAGGTAAAATAAATACATCCGCACCCCGCAAAATTTCAATGCGGCGATCTTCATCAGCGATAAATCCTAACCAGATGATTCCATACTCTCGTCCGTAAAATGACTCTAGGGAAGGTTTTAATGGCCCATCACCCACAATTAATAATTTAGTATCAGATCCCATGTCTGATTGCTTCCAAGCCCGCAAAAGAGATTCAACGTTTTTCTCTGGGGCAATTCTGCCTTGATAAACAAATAAACGTTCAGCCCCAAATTCGGCTTTGACTTGAGAAACACCGGGAGAATATTTAACGGTATCTACACCATTGGGAATAACAGCTATTTTGTGTTCTCCCACACCCATACTTGATAGCAATTCGCGCTGAATTTGGGAAAAGATAATCACCCGATCATAATGATCTAAAAAAGGCGCGTAGAGTTGATAAGCTAATAATTGGGTACTAGAGATTAATTTTGCGCCCTTACCTGCAAATGGAGTGTGGAAAGTGGCAATGAGGGGCAAATTTAATTCTTCACAAATTTCTGGTAAAACAAAGTCTAAAGTTGAAAGAGTCAAAGAAGCGTGAACTATATCAGGCTTAATTTCCCGTAGCGAATCTTTCAAAACCTTAGTAGCTTTAAAAGAGGGAATTGTGTAAACTTGGGACTTGTAAATAAACGGTAAAGGAACTTCTTGACAATTAGGCCAGTTATCTGTTGTTGTTTCCTCTTGGGCAAAATGGAGAAAACTAACCTCATGTCCTCTGTCTAACAATCCGTTGGTAATTTCTCGACTGTAGGTGACGTTACCGCAAAAGGGTGTTTTTTTTCCAATCCAAGCTATACGCATTCTTTGATTATCTATAAAAAAACCGAGTGAAAACTATACTGTATTTATTATGCAGTTGTGATAGATGTAGCAGGAGGCAGATGGCAGGAGGCAAAACACTATTAGTGTTTGACTTTAGGTTTTCATTTTATGCCTCATTGACTTACAATCTGCTATAAATAGCTTTATTTATGATGCTAATCGAGTTATGAATTGTTCAATATCATCACAACTTAATTTGCTGATTATTTAGTTGTTTACTAGCAAGTATTTGACCTCTTGCTGGATTAAGTTTAGCATAAAACCCGATAGTTTGATGCAGTGGTTGATTATTTGCTCTCCGACGATTCACCAGAATTATACCAAGTAAATAAACTGCCGACTAAAACAATTGCCGCTAAGGTTAAAAATACTGCTTTTAAGCCGATAAAAGTTTCTGCTACACCAGCTAAAGCTAAAGGTAAAGACAGGGCAATATTAATGACATTATTTTGCAATCCAAATACTTTACCTCGCATAGCGGCGGGGGTTTCGGTTTGAATTGCGGTTTGCATGGGGATACCCACAAAAGCACCAAATACTCCCATTAAGGCTATAAATAATAGGACTGCCCAAAGTTGGGTGGTGAAGACTGATAAGCCAATTAAAGATGTTGCCATGCCCAGACAACCCCAAAGACTGAGTTGTTTATAGGAAAAGCGCTGGCCAAATTGACCCAGAATGGCTGCCCCACCTGCTACACCTAAGCCAGCAGATGCTAATAAAAAGCCGAATTGGGAAGCTTTCATGTTGGGAATAATTTCTGCCATGCGAACTGCCAAGACAGTTAGGGCGGCAAAGACAGAAAATAAGATAATTAGTTGTAGTAAAGCATTACGAACACGATGATTTTCTTGAAGATAATTTAAGCCATCGCGCAAGTCTGAGAACACATGGGGAAATTCTGTTTCTGGAGGGTGAGGTTTTTCACTAGTTTTTAGGAGAGATAATATTAATCCAGCGATCGCATAACTACCACCGACCAAAATTTCCTTTCCTAGACCACCACTACCCCCTAATTTTACCCAGAGATTATCTGCTAATGCTAACACTGGTTCACCCACAGCAAAACCGACAATTACCGAAGCCATCATTGTGGTTGTATAGAGGGAATTAGCTGATAATAAATCCTTTTCTTTGACAACTAAAGGAATTGCTGACTGTTCTGCTGGGGCGAAAAATTGAGTCAAGGTAGAAACTAAAAAAGTCACACCTAAAATAATTAAAAATCCCACAGGTAAAACACCCACATTCCGCCAACTGTGAGTTAACCATAATAGGGGAGGAATCACTAATACCAAAATTCCCCGCCAAATATTTGATGCTACCAAAACAACTTTTTTTGACCAACGATCCACAAATACTCCCGCCACAGAACCAAACAATATGGCAGGAATAGTAAAGGCCATCATTAAAGCTGAAACCCAGCCACTAATACTTTGATCACTAGCTTGAAATTGGCTATTGATCAAAGCAATCATCAATACTAAATAAACTTTATCAGCTAATTGACAGAAAACCTGACCTGCCCAAAGAGCCAAAAAATTGGGATTCTTTAATACAGGTAAAAAACCTTCCTGGTGTTGTGTATCAACCCCATCCGGTGGATGAGTTTCTGTTGATAGCAGACTATCTTCCGCTTGACTAATTTTACCATTGGTTTCTGTAATTTTTAATGCTTCTTCAGATTTTTTGGCTGATGGTTGAGGGATATCAGTCAAGGGAATTTCTGATTTGTAACTTTCATCGTGAGAAATATCCTGTGATGACATTTCTAGGCTATGAATAGGAGTAAGTTTAGGTCGAGAAGCACTATTATTATCTAATGTTCTCTGCTTTTTTTGAGCGTCATTCGGTGAGAAAGTCCGGCCTTTTCTATCTAAATCAGACGATTGCATCATGGTTGGCGGCAAAATAGGAGTCAATCAAAGTAGCGGAGCGAATAGGTTGTCCCAAATGATACTGAGTATACTGTCGCAAAGTTTGCTCAACAGATAGCCAGCCAGAATCGGCGACCATATCTATTTGTATTATCTCTGTTTTGGACAGATGTTGAAGCATAACCAGTTCTTTCCCATTCAAACGACGGGAAATTATTGGTAAATCTGGCTGATGAAAAACGGTTTCATAGCTAGGATGGGGGTTTGGGTTTTGAGAAGGGGAAACAGTTCTGTTTGTTTTTTCCTTTATGTCTCTATTGTCCCATTTTCCTTGCCCTATTTCTTTTCGCAGTTTTTTCCAGGCATCCAAGCAAATTATCCCTCCAGCCGGAATGCTAAATCCCACTTCCCAATAGGGATTTGTCCAGTCTGGAGTTAATAGGCGTTGACTTAAACAGCAAAATTCTAGTTCCGGGGTCAGTCCAGCTAAGGATAAAAGTTGAAATATGCCATGGACTAGCTGGGGTAGCACAGATTCGATCTCGGTTTTGGGAATAGCTTCTAGACTCTGAAAACTTTCAGCCAATACTTGATAAAGTTCTGGTTGGGGTTGATCACTTAAAGCTTGGCACAAGACTATTTCCGCTAAATATTGACTAGCAGCCAGTTTCGCCAGGTTTTGGGATAATTTAGGGTAAGTTTTTATAGTTTCGGCTTGAGTAATTCTATTGAGATTTCGCCCTTGGGCAATGAGTAATTCATTGATGACAAAAATCCCCATTCTCCCGCCTAAACTGGAGTTTTGTTTGCGAACTCCTGGAGCGATCGCTCGAATCAATCCCAACTCTGGAGTTAAGATTGTTACTATCTTATCAGATTCACTTAGAGGTTGAGTTTTGAGATTAATGCCAGTTACTTTGTAGGTTTTACTCATGTTTAGTCAGTGGTCACGCGATTTTGGATTGACCAAATTTTTTTAATTTAGGACTTACGGAACTGGCACATTGGTAGGGTCTGGTTCGGCAAGCTCACCAACCAGGTCAGATATCAAAAATCTGTTTATTTACATGATTTATGCAGTATGAAGCACCCTATAACGGATTTTTTTGTGTGACAATTGGGTAAGTGCTGTTAATCTAAAATCTAAAATTCCCAGTCAGTTCTCAGTGGCAAAATACAGCAGTTTGCGAAGGTATGAGGTACACATTTTGCGGGCAAGACTTGTACTGAGCTTGTCGTTCGCGTAGCCTGGCGTTAGCCATAGTATGCCCACACCACAAAAGTTTAATTATGGTTGTACCTCATTTGAATCTGATAATGAGGAAATGACTACTCACTGTTTTCTTTGTCTGGGTTATGGCGTTGACGGAGTAAATCTACACCGCGAGATGTACCTAATCTAGTCGCACCAGCAACAATTAAATCTATGGCATCCTGGTGAGTACGAATACCTCCTGATGCTTTGATACCGACCCGATCCTTTGCTATTTCTTTTAACAGCTTAACATCTGCTACTGTTGCACCACCATTCCAACCTGTGCTGGTTTTCAAGAATGTTGCACCTGCATCCATGGCGATTTCGGCGGCCATTTTTTTCTCCGCATCTGTGAGCAAACTGGTTTCTAAAATTACCTTTACAGACTGTCCAGTTTCTTCACAAATAGGGGCAATATCCCCGTAAACTGCTTCTGTTTCCCCTGCTTTCAACCATCCGATGTTTATGACTACATCTAACTCAGTAGCCCCATTTTCTACTGCTTCCTTAGCTTCATATAGCTTTACGGCTGAGGTTGTCGCCCCATTGGGAAAACCAATGACTGTACAAACGTGAGGCTTTTTGTGATGCAGCAGTTCTGCTACTTGCTTCACATAACAGGGATTCACGCAAACTGCTGCAAAGTTAAATCTATACGCTTGTTCGCACCACTGACTGATCTGCTCTGGGGTAGCAATTGGTAATAGCAGAGAGTGATCAATAAATGGCGCAATATCAATGTTTGCATAGTCTGCTGCCATCATTTGTGTTTCTAGCGGAAAATTTATTAAAGAAAAATTAAGACATTTACTATATATTAAACCACATACAGCAGAATTGCTCGACTTACTCCAGAACTCTCTGAAAGGGAGTTCAACTAAATCCTGAATAAATTGGGTTATTATATACGCAGTCATTACTCTAAATAAATTAAATATAGCGTAAACTGACTACGGCGATACTACTTAGTCCTCACAGATCAAGTTAGTATAACGATGCATCAATTAATAATCTGGGTCGAGGGTGAGAAAAAACAACTATGTCAGAATCAAGTGGCAAACTCATACCTATATCACGGAGGCAACCTGCACAGCGTCGCCGACGTAAACGTCCTGTCTCCAAGACAGCACAGAAAAAAGTAATTGATCAACAGCCAGTTTCTAGCCCAAGAGAAACGGCAACAATAACTCAGATTAAAAATAATAATATCAGTCCTGCTCCTGTTGGGTCTGGTGGGCTAAGACCAGCATCACGGGTAATCATGCCTCCAGGGGTGAAACCTCTTACCGCAGTCAGGAAAAATACTCAAATTTCGCCACCAGGAAATGTGAGACTAAAAACGGTACGCATAGAAAAGCCGAAAATAGAAAGAAGAGCAGCATCCCGGAAAACCAGGTTAAAACCCATCGCCAGAACCATGTTATATGCTGTTCGATTGTTGATTGTCGGTGTCGGTATTGGTGCGATAGTTGGTACGTTTTTATCAGTCCTCGACCCTGCTAATCGCATTAGCTATGTTGGTTCTACTTCTCAAGCTCCAGCCCCTCAAGAAGTATCTGAAACCCCGAATACAAGCTTATACTTATCCCAAGAAATCACACCTTTAAAAAATAGTTTGCAAACTCTTAGTACATCTAACTCTACTTTGACGGCAGGGATATTTTTATTAGACTTAGATAATGGTAGCTATGTAGATATTAATGGGAATACTAGTTTTGCTGCTGCTAGTACGATTAAGATTCCAATTTTAATTGCTTTTTTCGAGGATGTTGATGCAGGTAAAATCCGCCTAGATGAAAAGTTAACCCTGGAAAAAGAAATGATTGCTGGAGGTTCGGGAAATGTACAGTATCAACCCCCAGGAACTAAATACACGGCTATTGATATGGCCACAAAGATGATTACTATTAGTGACAACACAGCCACTAATATGATCATTGCTAAATTGGGGGGTCGAGAGTCAGTAAATGCGCGTTTTCGCAGTTGGGGATTGACAACAACAATGATTCGTAATTCTTTGCCAGATTTAGAAGGGACTAATACCACCAGTCCGAAAGAATTGGCAAATTTAATCTTGATGGTGAATCAAGGTAATGTTGTTAGTATGCGATCGCGTGATTTAATACTCAATATTATGGGTCGCACCCAGAGAGATAATCTTTTACCTGCTGGGTTAGGAAAAGGCGCAAATGCTTATCACAAAACAGGTGATATTGGCACAATGTTAGGAGATGTAGGTTTGGTAGATGTTCCAACTGGTAAGCGCTATATCGCCGCTATTATGGTTCAACGTCCTAATAATGATCCGCTTGCGGAAAAATTAATAAATTCTATTTCTAGCACTGCTTACCAGCATTTTAGTGAAGCTAAAGTTACACCGGGCAATCCTAGTAATAATCAACCAGTTAACCAACCAATCAATCAACCAGTTAATCAACCAATTCCTAATTATCCAGCACCTATGCCTCCCTTGATGCAGCCACCTATTACACCACCATTAATGAATCCAACTAATCCAAATATGCCAAATGGGATGATTAATAATATACCTCTAGGGAGTTATCCAACACCTGTGGTAACTCCACAATATTATCAACCACAATAGTTCAATAGTTAACCCAAGTTCCCGATAATAAAATAGTGGATGGGATGTAGAGCTTCAATTGGGAAGCAAGGCATCAAAAACTAACTGTGGCTGTGTAGAAGCAACCTTCAAGAATACTAAGATTTATTGTATAAAATTCATCTATTAAATAAATGCTTACTGGAGAGTGAAGGCAAAAACAAATCCTTGCACTTGCAGTAAAAACCCTTGATATGTGACGGCATGAATAGATTTGGGGAAATTACTCGTAATAGTACTAAACACGGTTTCAGTGTAATGACGCAGTATGGATAACACCATCTCAAATCATTCCTTTCCTGCCTCTGAAGCCCTCCTGCTTATACATTAAATCAGATGCGCTCCTTTGCTTCCTTACAAACTCTCTTAATTTATGGACTCAGTGGACCAATTATCGCCCTCAATATCTGGCTACTGTCTTTATTATTTCGTTTTTTCCAAAATCCCATTACTATCCTCAGTATTGCGGCAATTTTAGCCTTTTTACTTAATTACCCAGTTAAATTATTTGAGAAAATCAGAATTAATCGCACCCAAGCAGTAATCATCGTTCTAATATTTACTTTAACTTTATTTATTGTTTTAGGTGTTACTCTCTTACCAATGTTAATAGACCAGACCATTCAGCTTTTAAATAAAATTCCGGACTGGTTAGCGACTAGTCAAGCCAATTTGGATCATTTAGAAAGTATAGCAAAGCAGCGACGATTATCTATAGATTTAAAACTTATCACAAACCAAATCAATGCAAATATTCAGAATTTAGTCCAACAAATAGCTTCCGGGGCAGTAGGATTTGCCGGTACACTATTATCAGGATTACTAAATGTCATATTGGTAATAGTTCTCGCCTTTTATATGCTCATATATGGCGATCGCGTTTGGACTGGACTGATCAATCTCCTACCATCCAACATTGGTATTCCCTTTAGCAAATCCTTACAGTTAAATTTCCAAAACTTTTTTCTTAGCCAACTACTACTAGCACTGTTTACAATCCTATCCCTAACACCAATATTTTTATTTCTCAGAGTCCCCTTTGCCTTATTATTTTCCATTATCATCGGTATTTCTGGACTTATTCCCGTAGTTGGTGCAACTCTGGGAATTGGTCTGGTAACTTTATTGATATTAATCCAAAATTGGTGGTTAGCCTTCCCAGTCGCTACAATGGCAGTTATCATGCAACAAATTAAAGATAATCTCCTCGCACCAAAATTAATGGGTAATTTTATTGGACTCAACCCACTCTGGATTTTTATCGCCATTTTAATGGGATTTGAAATCGCCGGTTTATTAGGAACACTTGTGGCCGTACCAATTGCTGGAACTATCAAAGGTACATTCGATGCCATCACAACCAGTAACCATAGTGATTTTGTCTCCCATTTTCGGGGTAATCACGAGTCAGAAATAGCACAAGATGAATAAATAATTAATTGGTAATTGGTGACTGGTAATTGTCATTCCTTCTTTCTTCCTCCTAAACTCCTTTAAACTCCTTCGCCCCTGCCCCTGTGCCTCCTGACTCCTGAACTCCTAAACTTTTCACTATGAATGCAACCGAATTATTAGAAACTATTACACAACTAATTTCCCAGGCAGAAAAAGGAGAAATTAACCCTTGGGACGTGCGCGTTATCGAAGTAGTTGATCATTACTTACAATTAATGTCTCCAGAAGCAACTATTAGAGGTTATGAAAGCGACTTATCTCAATCTGGACAGGCTTTTCTATCAGCATCAATGCTTGTATTATTTAAAGCTAACACATTAATGCAACTGTCAACAGTATATAATACCCAAGAAGAAGTCGTAGATAATACACTATTAGGCATTGAAAATGGATTATTGTATCCCGTCCATCGCTTGCAACTAGAACAACACCTGCGTCGTCGTCCGGCAGCCATGCCCCCACCAAAACGCCGCGTAACTTTACAAGAGTTAATAGATCAGTTGCAAATAATGGCCACCCAGTTAAAACTGGTACAAACCGAAAAGAAATCTAAGCGAATCAAGGGTCAGTCCAGTGTGCAAACTATGCGGGAAGCCCTAGAGTTAGCACACCAAGAAAACTTAACGGAGGTCGCGTCAGAACTAGAACAGGTGTTACATCGTGCTACCCAAGACCAAAATTTAGAGGAACAATGTTGGAATCTCGAACAACTGATAGATTTGTGGATACAGACTAAAAAACCAGATAAAGATAGCTCTCACCACGAATCAAAACAGGGTACTTTAGTCAGCGTATTTTGGGCGTTACTATTGCTCTCCGCCCAATCTAAAGTTGAGCTATTTCAACAAGAATTTTACCAGGAAATTCAAATTCGCTTACCTGTGTAGGTGTCTGGGGAGAAGAGGGGCAGCGGTTCGGCTAACTGCTTGCGATGCCCTGAGCTAGTGAAAGGGTCGAAGTAAGGCGAGGTGCTGCTTCGTGCCTCTTACCAATTAAATTCAAAAGTCAACTGGCTTGTTTTTAAGGAAAAATTTTTGAACTATGAAAGCAATGATTCTAGCTGCGGGAAAGGGTACACGTATCCGTCCTATAACGTATACAATTCCTAAACCCATGATTCCGATCCTGCAAAAGCCAGTGATGGAATTTTTATTAGAGTTATTACGTCAACATGGCTTTACCGAAATTATGGTCAATGTTAGCCATTTAGCGGAAGAAATAGAAAGTTATTTCCGTGATGGTCAACGCTTTGGCGTGCAGATTGCCTATTCTTTTGAAGGTAAAATTGATGATGATGGTAAACTCGTGGGCGAAGCCATTGGTTCGGCTGGAGGTATGCGGCGGATTCAAGACTTCTCACCGTTTTTTGATGATACCTTTGTAGTATTGTGTGGTGATGCTTTAATTGATTTAGATTTAAGTGCGGCGGTTAAGTGGCATAAATCCAAAGGTTCAATAGCAACCATCATCACTAAATCAGTTCCCAGAGAAGAAGTCTCTAGCTACGGTGTAGTGGTTACTGACGACGATAACCGCATTCAAGCCTTCCAAGAAAAACCAACTGTTGCAGAAGCTCTTAGCACTAATATCAATACAGGTATTTATATTTTTGAACCTGAAGTGTTTAAATATATACCCTCTGGAGTGGAATATGATATTGGTAGCCAATTATTTCCCCAATTGGTAGCGGATAATGCGCCTTTCTATGCCATTCCTATGGATTTTGAATGGGTAGATATCGGTAAAGTTCCAGATTACTGGCGGGCAATTCGGGGTGTTCTCTCAGGAGAAATCAAAAATGTGCAAATCCCTGGTCATGAAGTTGCTCCTGGTATTTTTACTGGTTTAAATGTATCCGTTAACTGGGATAAAGTTGATATCACTGGACCTGTTTATATTGGAGGGATGACCAAAATTGAAGATGGGGCGAAAATTATTGGCCCAGCAATGATCGGTCCTAATTGCTGGATTTGTAGTGGGGCAACTGTAGATAACAGTGTAATTTTTGAATGGTCGCGTTTAGCTCCAGGAGTCCGCTTAGTAGATAAGCTGGTGTTTGGGCGTTATTGTGTAGATAAAACAGGAGCGGCCATTGATGTCCAAGCTGCGGCTTTAGATTGGCTGATTACAGATGCACGTCAAACTCCACCTTTAGAAACGCCCTTAGAACATAGAGCGATCGCTGAATTGCTAGGAACAAATTCAATTTAGTTAATGGGTAATGGGTAATGGGTAATAAGTTATTATCAATTACCAATTACCAATTACCAAACCTAACTTTTCAAGTAAGTATACCTTTGTAAACTTTGCTCGTAAGTTTGTAGTAGTCTCTGAGATTCTGCCAGGGTGATGTGCTGTTCTTCTAAAGCCCGTTCACAACGTTGACGAATGTTTTCTACCATGTCTTCAGCGTCATACTGGACATAGCTAACTACTTCACTCATGGTGTCGCCTTTGACAACGTGTTCAATTTGATAACCTTTGGGAGTTAAATTGATGTGAACGGCATTAGTATCACCAAAGAGATTATGTAAATTACCCATAATTTCCTGGTACGCTCCATTCAGGAACATTCCTAGATAATAGGGTTTTCCTGGCTCAAATTTGTGCAGTTCTAATACTGATTTCACATCCCGCAAGTCTATAAAGCGGTCTATTTTCCCATCACTATCACAGGTTAAGTCCGCTAAAATTCCTCTGCGGGTTGGTTCTTCATCCAGACGATGGATAGGCATGATTGGAAATAGTTGATCTATAGCCCAACAATCCGGTGCTGATTGAAACACTGACAGATTGATATAGTAAATGGAAGCCATGATTTTTTCTAGGTCTTCCAACTCATCAGGTACGTATTCTTCCTGACGGATGATAGTTAAAACTTTTTGACAACAAGCCCAGTAAAGGCGTTCGGCTTTAGCGCGTTCATTGAGGCGTAAAATTCCTAAATTGAAACGACTGATGGCTTCTTCTTTGAATTGAGCCGCATCGTGATAAAACTCTTGGTAATTTTCTTTGTTGATGGATTGGTAGGTTTCCCAGAGGTATTTAATGATTGGGGATTCTCCATCTTGGTGAGGAGAAGGAGGATCAAGGGGGACATCACTGGTGCTAAGAACATCAAAGATTAAAACCGATTGGTGGGAAGAAATCGCTCGACCACTTTCACTAATTAATGTAGGTACGGGAATATGCCTTTCATCACAGGTATCTTTTAACTCTGCTACGATGTCGTTAGCATAGTTTTGCATATTGTAGTTTTTTGAGGTGTAGAAGTTGGTTTGAGAGCCGTCGTAATCTACACCCAAACCACCACCAACGTCTAAATATTTCATATCTGCCCCTAACATTGCCAACTCCACATAAATGCGGCTGGCTTCTTGGATGGCATCTTTAATGACATTGATAGCAGAAATTTGAGAACCAATGTGAAAGTGTAATAATTGCAAAGAGTCGAGTAAGTTAGCTGCACCTAATTTTTCCACAGCTTCCATAATTTCGGGAATGGTCAGGCCAAATTTAGCGCGATCGCCTGTAGAAGTTCCCCAACGTCCCATCCCTTGGGTACTTAATTTTGCTCTGACTCCCAAAATGGGTTTAATTCCCAATTGACGACTAGCGGCGATCGCTAAATCTATCTCTTCAATTTGCTCTAGAACGATAATTGCTGTTTGTCCGAGTTTTTGGGATAACATCGCTGTTTCGATGTATTCCTGGTCTTTGTAGCCATTGCAAATTAACAATGCTCCTGGTGTATCCAGCAGTGCCAAGGCAATCATTAATTCTGGCTTAGAACCTGCTTCTAAACCGAATTGATGGGGTTTACCAAATCTGACTAAATCTTCAATTAAGTGCCTTTGCTGATTGCACTTGACGGGAAATACCCCCCGATACACACCAGGATAGTTATAGCGAGCGATCGCTTTGGCAAAACAGGCGTTTAATCGCTCAATTCGATCTTCCAAAATATCGGAAAACCGAATTAACATCGGTAAACCTAAATTTCGTTGCTGTAGAGCGTTGACTAACTCGAACAAGTCTAATGACCCCCCGCGTTCACCCTTGGGTGAAACAGTCACATGACCAGCCGCATTAATCGAAAAATAAGGCTTACCCCAACCTTCAATCCGGTATAGGTCTTCACTGTTCTCAATTTTCCAAGGAAGAGAAATATCTGCCGCACTTTTACTAGGTGCTAACATTTGTTTCTGTTTTTGGCTTCTCAATTCAGCTTTATGTCCATTAGATGGAACTTTTACAATTTCATCAGCAGTTGACTCAGCACCCATTTCTGACCTCTGTGTTTCGCCCACGAAATAACAATTTAACAAACATAGTCTGGTAAAGGATATACGACTAACAATAATTTCTGATTAAGGGTCTTTGCTTATACCATTTCAGGAACAGCGCCATCCAAATCATTGCTTTTTAATTATTGCCTCTTCATCTAGTTATCCGTATTTCTGGGGAAAAATTCCTAAGACCACTAGACAAAAGACATCAAGACAACTGACAATTAACCCATCGAAATTTGATTATGTTTTTGGAGACAGACTTGGAACGCACATTTTTAGCAATCAAGCCTGACGGTGTACAGCGCGGCTTGGTGGGTGAAATTATTCGCCGATTTGAAACTAAAGGCTTTACTCTTGTTGGCTTGAAGTTTATGAAAGTCAGTAAGGAATTAGCTGAACAACATTATGATGTTCACCGTGAAAGACCTTTTTTCACTGGTTTAGTTGAATTCATTATTTCTAGCCCTGTGGTAGCAATGGTTTGGGAAGGTGAAGGTGTTGTTGCAGCAGCTAGAAAGATTATTGGGGCAACTAACCCCCTAACATCAGAACCAGGAACAATTCGCGGCGATTTTGGTATTAATGTTGGTCGTAACCTTATTCACGGTTCTGATGCTCAAGAAACCGCCCAAAGAGAAATTGCTCTCTGGTTTAAAGATGAAGAGTTAGTTGCTTGGCAATCTCATTCAAAAGCTTGGTTGAGTGAGTAATTAAGCAGAGGAGCAGAGGAGAAGGGAAAAAAATTCTCTTGCCTCTTCCCTTTGTTCACTTTGTGACTTGAGTTTTTTCCCGTTCTTCTGGGACTAATTCCACTACAGTTCGTTTAGAAAAGCCCCAGGCTAGAATAATACCAATAGCAGTAACTACAAGCCATTCTGGTGGAACTAAATCATTGTTGATGACTTTTAGCAATAGACGTAAACCTACAAAAGCTACAGTGATGTAACCTGCGTCTGCTAAATTTTCATATTCATCTAACCAACGGATAAATAATCCGGCCATAAATCGTAAGGTAAAAATACCAATGGTTGTACCAGTAATGACCAACCATGTTTCTTGAGAAACGGCGATTGCTGTGGTGACGCTATCTAAGGAAAAGGCTAAATCAGTAAAGGCAATTACTGGTATCGCTTGCCATAGAGAACTAAAGCGTGGTCCGTGATGATGATTGTCTGCGTCTTCTTCAGAACTAAAATGTTGGAATACTAGCCATAGAAGATAGCCAGCACCCAATAGTTCAAATTGCCAAAATTGCTGTACCCAAGTTGCTGTTAACAATAGGGTAATTCTTAATACATAAGCAACAACTAAACCTATGTTTAAAGCTTGACCTTCTAATTTTTTATCTTCTAGTCCTTGGGCGATCGCAGCGAGGGCGATGGCATTGTCAGCGGATAACACTGCCTCTAAAAAGACTAAGATTAATAGGACTATAGAGGCTTCAATGCTGAAATGTAAGTTGAGGTAATCAAATATTTGGTCTAACATTCCCAGTTCTCAGACAAAAATTCAGACTTTGCAAGATTAGAGACTTTTATTGTAGAAATTACAATAAATCACTACTTTCTTTTATCTTAACTTGCCTTTAGTCTACTCTGAACCAGCAAATTACCTGAGTATGAACGTTGATTTGTATACTAAAAATTAAATGTTTTTATTGATAGTAGCATATTAGCATTTTATTCACTTGATATGTCAGGAAATCTTGATATTTTTGTAATTCTTATTATTAACTTTCCTTTTCCTCATATATTCCACAGGATTTCCACAGGTAATTTGCCAGTTTTCCACAGATAGTCTGCGAGCTAATCGGATGTTGCTGATTTCTTGGGGATTGTTAATTTTTAATTACTGATGATGGAATAACGGAGTTTGTATTAAGTTATGTAAAAAAAACATAGTCTTAAGGCTGATTCATTCGTGAAGATTTATTTGTAACTCCTAATTTTTAACATTTCGCAGCATTGACAAATCCACCCCTTGTGAGCGCAAAATGATGAGTCTTAAGTTTTATTTTGTTCAGGTTTATGAAAGCAGCAGGCAAGAACCAAGGGGCAAGAGTAACAACCTTGTCATTTTGTGGTTAAGGATTTTCAGAATATCTTCACCTCCTTGTCCATCCCTGTATATCTGAACCTTGTTTTCTAGTTGATTTTAAGTTCCCTAACCCTGCTTTATTTGCAGAGTATGACTTAGGCTTGAGTAAAAATGAACACCAGTAACTCCTCGTGATTGACTTACAGGAAAATTTTATGAACGCAACAGTGCCTATCTTTACCGAAATTCCCGAAACACTAAAAGAATCTCTCAATAGCTATTTAGAAAACCATCCTGATTGGGATCAGAACCGAGTATTAACCGCAGCTTTATCACTATTTTTGCTCCAAAACGGCGAGAGTGATCGCCGGGCGGCTCGTATCTACTTAGAAACTTTATTTCACCAATAATCAATAGGGAATAGGTAAAAGGCAAAAGAGGGACTTATACCCAATTTGGCATGGCAGAATGGCTTTTCTCTTCAGTCAAGTTTTGCCTCTTGCCTTTGTGCCTTTTGCCTTTCTCTAGGGAGAGTTAGGAGATTCAAACTTATACCCTACGCCACGGATGGTCTGAATTAATGTTGCCTGACTAGGATCAATCTCTATTTTCTTGCGGATTTGTCCGATATGGACATCTACAACCCTTTGATCTCCAACATATTCATAGTCCCAAACTTCTTGTATCAGTTCGGATCGTCCCCAAACCCGGCCAGGATGACTAGCTAAAAAATGCAATAGGTCAAATTCCAAAGCCGTTAAAGGAATTAGTTCATTATCAAGTAATACTTCCCGTCTCACCGGATCAATTGTCAGCTTATCAAAGATGAGGCGTTGCTGTTCTACATTGGTAACAACCTGCTGCCGCCTCAAAATTGCCGCTACTCTGACCTCTAATTCTCCCAAGCCAAATGGTTTGGTGAGATAGTCATCAGCACCCTTAGAAAAACCACGAATTTTATCAGCTTCATCTGTTCTGCTAGTCAAAAGTAATACAAATACGCCACTACGACTTTGCATTTCTTGACAGAGATTAAAGCCGATTACGTCTGGTAAATTAACATCCAGAATTACCAAGTCAGGGTTAAATTTTTCAAATATACTCAGAGCAGTCTTACCATCTTCAGCCGACTCTACTTGATAATTTTGTTTGAGCAAAAAGCGTTGGATTAGATTCCGAACCGCAGGATCGTCGTCAACTACAAGAATTTTGGCAGCAGCCATGGCCATTATTTTGTACAAAAATATTAGGACTAATCAACTTGATTGCCTAAGAACGCAGTCTTATGTTTCTACTGTGGCAGTAATTCAAAATTTACATTCCAGAGAGATAATGATCCTGATTATTTCCATAAACTGTAATTTTTATTATGGATTGTATAAAAGTAAATGTGCTGATGATCGGCTTTGTCATGGATTGATGCCATTTTCTTGTGAATTGTAAATTACTGTTAAAGCATTCTTGTTAAATAATATACTTTTTGTTTTACAAGTATAGCAGGAGTCAGGAAGCAGGGGAGAATGTTATTCTTATTCTTTTTCTTACCAATTCAACTACTAATTCACTATCACCTGTCACTGTGGGGTAGCACCCGTCACCTCTTCCCTAGCCGCTAAATTTTAAATTAATTTAATTAACAAACTCAAATTACTACTCTGGTTACAGGATAAAATAAGTTAAGATGTATAATATAGATAGTTACTTATCTATTTATGCTCTTTTGCTCTATAACTTGTAAAAAAATTCTTTGTTTGTTAATGGTTAAGCCTTAAATACGGATTTAGTTTTGTGATAAAAATTTACACAAACTATTGCTATAATCAAGTCCCAGGAGTTGATCACTAAAACTCAATTCATTAGGTTCTTCGTTATCCGGTTCTGCAAGCTTTGTGTATAATTATTAGACATAGGAGTGAAAATTATCCTAGGGACAATTCATGAATTGTCTCTACCAAGGTTTGGTGGTTATGCAAATTTAATTACCTCCAGATGTCTATTGAGCGTGTTTCAAGGAAAGCAACTTACCTCTGTGGACAAAAACCGATTCTAGAGCCGCTTTAGCTGGCCTCTTGAATGTGGCTGAAGGAAAGCAGGAAAATGCCAAATCTATTTAATTTAGTCCTCCGTTGACGGTTAAGTAGACAAGTATATGTTTCTCCTTGTAGATTTTTTTCACTGAATATAAAATCTAAAATTGTTTTTTTGCAAAATACCTACATTGTCGCTGACTGAATCTGAAGTAATAACCTCCCATGAGTGATCAAAATCCCTACGAAAAACTTGGGGTATCAGAAGACGCAAGTTTCGATGAAATTCAGGATGCTCGTAATCGCCTGTTAGAACAACATGGTGCTGAGGGCAATAGCCAGGAAGTTATTGAAGCTGCTTATGATGCGATTTTAATGGAGCGTCTACGGATGCGCCAAGAAGGTAAAATCAAAGTCCCTGAGCGCATCAGATTTCCAGAAATCCGAGTTCAATCTTCTACCCAAGCCAGTCCAAACCTGAATCGCCAGAGTCCTGAATGGTTACAGAGAAGTTTAGATCAGCCAATCTTGACAGATGTGCTAGTACCAGCAGCTTGGTATGTGGGCTTAAGTGCAATTAGTCTGTTTTATCCAGGTGGGAGCGAGCAAGTATTACAACTGGCATTAGTTCTTGGAGTGGGTATTGGTGTTTATTTTCTCAATCGCAAGGAAGGAAAGTTTGGTCGAGCAGTTTTATTTACACTCGTTAGTTTAATTGTTGGTTTAATAGTTGGTGGTTTAATTGCTGGCTGGGTATTACCATTACCATTGATCAATGTGACAGCAAATCAGTTTTCCACGCTGTTAACTTTTATATTGATGTGGTTGGTAAGTAGCTTTTTGCGTTAGATAATGGGTAATTGGTTGATGGCCGATTACCCATTCTCGTGATTACTGATTGAGGATAAAATCTACAGCAGTTTTTAAATCTGGCAGAATCAGATCCGGTTGATAGGATTCTAGTTGGTGGCGATCGCGGATACCAGATTCAACTCCAATAATTTTAATATTATGTTTTTTGGCAGCAGTAATATCGGCTTCTGTGTCTCCTATCATCCAAGTATCCGCAGCAGGAGGGAGTTCTGCCAAGGCTCTAGCCATTAATAAAGGTTTATCTTCGACATCCCGGGTTTTTACATAGTCGTTACTGAGGCAATAACGGCGATTTTCTGGGAAAAACTTCCCTAAATCATATTGATTGAAAGCATAATCCAGTTCTCGCACCCGTCGCATCGTCATTACTGCTAAATCAACCCCAGCAGCTTGAACTTTGCTGAGTGCATTTAGTGCAGTCGGTACAAGGACATCATACTGGAAATAAGGCAGAGTATGAACTGTTTGTTTACGGATTTGGGAAAATTCTTGCCCTTGCTGTTGATCTAAACCTGATTTTAAGGCAATTTGGATTTCGGGAGTGTGCGATCGCTTGAGTTGCCAAAATTCGGCTTTAGAAAGTTCTGTAATTGTTTGTTCAGGATATCGGGTTTTCTCTAGACATAACTGATAAACACGGTAGTACCGTTCCGAAACATCCATAATTGGCCCGTCAAAGTCAGTAATTAATCTCAGCATCAGCAAATAAGATATAGATGATATAGATCCCGGACTTCTTTAAGAAGTCCGGGATCTGGGTATTACATCAACAATTGTAACTGTGAACCTTGCTGATTTTTACTCACTTCTATTCTGGCTTGGAAAGCTTCTTTGAGATGGGGCATATGGGTGACAGTGAGGATACAGGCAAAATCAGCAGATATAGCGTTAATTGCCGCAATTAGGCGATCGCATCCTTCCCCGTCTTGAGTCCCAAAACCTTCATCTACTACTAATAACTGTAAAGCTGCTCCTGCCCTTTGTGCCAATAATTTTGCTAAGGCCAAACGAATGGCAAAGTTAATTCTAAAAGCTTCCCCTCCCGAATAAGTCTCATAGGATCGCGTTCCCCTAGCATCAGCAATTAAAATATCTAAAGTATCTATTAATTTAGCATTTTTCTTGCTAGATTTACCACTTCTGCCCGCTTTTTGAGTAACAAATTGGACGTGAAATTGATTTGCACTTAACCGAGAAAGTAATTGATTAGCTTCTGCTTCTAGTTGGGGTAAAACATTTTCAATCATTAAAGCTTGAATGCCATTTTTACCAAAAGCTTGGGCTAATTCTTGATAAACACGCTGTTGTTGTTTGCAGATTTGTAATTGTTCTTTTTCCTGCTCATATTGATTTTGTAAAGTTTCCAATTGGTGAGCCATTTGTTTTAATTGCCCCAAGTGGGAAATTTTATCATCTAATTCCCGTCTGCGGTTTGCTAACTGCTGTTCTAAGGCATTAATTTGCACTGTTGGATTATCACTAGCAGTTAATTGTTTAACAATATCCTCAATTTGTTGAGCTAATATTGCTTTCTCTTGGGTGATTTTTTGCCATGAATTTTCTAAATCTTGGCATTTATTTCTTAATTGGGGATATTGTTCTTGTGCTGATAATAATTGTTGATGACGTAACTGCCAATTTTGACCTTTACGTACACCTTGACGCAGGTAATTATGTTGTTCATAACTATAGCCAATTGTGGTAATTTGTGCATCTAAAGCAGCAATTTCTTTAGCACAATCAGAATCTGTTTGACCTTGTTGAATTTGGGTTTGTAATTGAGTAATTATTGCCAATAGTTCTGGTTTTCTAACTGTTAATTTTTTCTGCCTTTTAATTGCGTCTTTAATTTCCCCTTGTTTAATTTCTGCCCAACGAAGCTTATCTACCTCACTACGAGCAAGGGCGTGGTCTTGTTCACTATAATTAAGTTGTTGAATATATTGATCTAATTGCTGAATTTCCGCTTGTTTTTCCGGTGCATAATCACCATTTGCTAAAGAACGTTCTAAATGTAGTTTTTCCGCAGTAATTTGTAGTAATTGGGCTTGAATATCGCTGTTAGCTTGTAATTGGGCGGCTAATTTGCCTTTTTGTTCGCGTAAGGTATCATAACCTGATAACATTTGGGAGATTTCCCGATATTCCTGTCTGAGTACCTGAATTTCCCGATCTGAAACCGCCATTTGTTCTCGCACTACCCAAAATTGTCCTTGGGTATCTTGATATTGTAATTGAGTTTTTTCTACAACTCGACTCCAATGATGTTCGTCTAAATGACGTTCACATAAAGGACAAGTTGCATCAGGATTTTGTAGCATTTGCAATTTTTGTTCTAGTTCTCCCAACAATATTTCATAGTCTCGTTGGTGAGCTTGCAAACGTTCAATAAAGTGTCGTCTTTCCTGACCTTTTTCTTGGACTCTTTGCAGATAAACGCGCTTTTTTTCCAATTCTTCAATTTGCGTTCCTACCTCCATCACAGCTTGTTGTAGTTGGGGTTGACGACGATGTTGATTTTGCAATTGATTTTCTATGGCTTGCATTTGTTCCAATCGTGCCACTAAACTAGCATGAGCGCGGTCTAATTGACTTTGCAAACTTGCCCTTTGTTGCAATAATGGCGTGACTTGCATTTGTAATTGATCTAAATTGACCAAATGCTCACGGGCTTGATTTAATTTTAATAACCCTGCTTCGATATCTCCAGATTTACTCAAAGTTTGGGCAATTTCTTGTTCTTGTTGTTCTAAAGCTGCTAATTGAGCTTCTGTTTGTTGTAATTGGCGCTCTAATTCTTGATTTTGTTTATATAACTGTTGTTGTTTTTGTTGTTTTAAATTGGTAGCTTGGGTATATTGTTCAAATTTAGCCGCAAAAATTTCTTCTTGGGATTGCAGATTTTGATATTGGGCATAACCGGCTTGAATATCTGTTTGTTGATTGATAATCTTTTCTAAATCGGTTAATTGGGATTTTACGGCTAATTGTTCCTGTTGTAGGCGATCGCTATCTTGACTTAAATTATCATAACGTTGCCGGACAAAATTTAATTGTTGTTCCCAATTTTGCCTTTGATGTTGGATAACTTGCAAACTTTGTAATTGAATATTTTCAAAAGCTTGTATTTGTTGCAAATCATTCAGTTGCGCTTCTAACTCTGCGCGTTGGTTTTCCGTTGCTTCCCGTTGCTGAAGTTGAATTTTGATATTTTCTAAAGAACGTTCTAAATCTTCACCTCGAAGTTTATAAAGTTTAGAGCTATCCTTTGCCCGTTCTTCTAATTCATCATATTGATTTAATTTTAACAACTCCGCTAGAATTTCCTTGCGTTCAGCAGGACGTTTGAGCATAAATTCATCGGCTTTACCTTGGCGTAAGTAAGCCGAATTAATAAACGTGTCATAATCTAGCTTGATATGTTCGAGAATTATATCCTGAGTGGCTTTTAAACCCTTACCAGTCAAAGCACGAAACCCAGTGGGAGTTTCAATTTGAAATTCTAAAATGCTAGTTCCACCCCTTACCCGGTTGCGAATTACCCGATAGGTTTGCTGGCCACTTTGAAAAGTGAAATCAACCCGGACTTCTTTTGCTCCAGCATGAATGATATCATCTTCAACAGTCGCCCGGCTTTCACCCCACATCACCCAAGTGATAGCTTCTAGGAGAGAAGATTTTCCTGCACCATTAGAACCACAAATACAGGCCGTATGCAAGCCGCTAAAATCTAAAGCTGCATCACGGTAACTCAGAAAGTTTTTGATAATAAGTTGGACTGGGATCATTTAGGCTATAGTGCCACATTTACAATTTTGATAAGTTAACAGTACAGATGCACTTTTTGTTAGTTTAGCTATCTAATAAGCAGGTTTCTAGTCTTTAAGACATCAATTTTACAAAAATTTACAATAAGAAGCGGATTTTTTACCAATGTAAAACGAAAGGATTGTCAAAATTGTATTTATTGATACGATAAATAATAAGTATGTAAAAATATAATCAGACTTAACCCTATGGACTTTGACAAAAAAGCCCTCAGTGAATGCCACATTTGTACTAAATACATTACTCCTGCCACAGTGCAAACAGCAGGATAGGATTTAAGTAATCAACTACTTATTTTCCCAAATGTTAACATTCCCCTGAATAAAAAAAACAAAAATAACCACTGTTTGTGAGAGAAGTAGGGGGTTTGAATTTGTTGCTTTTTGTAAATAAATTTATTGAGAATTTTGCATATAATCAAAATATATCTGGTAAAAGTATTAAAACAGGGTTTTACTTTCCTGTTGCAATTGGTGAGGAGTAAAACCAATTATCACTTACATATTGGTCTAATTTTGGGCTGATAAAGGTGACTACTCCCTATTAACTACTCTGGAGACGAGATGTATTTAGCACATTCATTCATGAGTGATAAAACAAGGCAAAAACCTCAACAACCTTTGATTTTAGTGATAGAAGATAATAATGATAGTTTACTGTTAATGAGTTATACATTAGATTTGCTGGGTTGTTACTCTATTTGTCATAATGAAAGCTCAAAAACGGTATTACTAGCCAAGAAATATCAACCGGATTTAATTTTATTGGATATTTTTTTACCAGGTATGAATGGGTTAGATGTTATTCAATATCTTAAACAAGAATCTTCAACTTGTCATATACCTGTGGTAGCTGTGACTGTTTTAACAGGGAATGAGGAGAAAAAATGTATTCTTGAAGCTGGTTTTGATGATTATATTTGTAAACCTTATATGATTGAAGAATTTGAAGCAATTATCCGGCGTTTCTTAGGTAAAAAATTTGATCAGCTATGTTCGATTTTCTAAGTCTAGTGGGGTAGGGGTATGCAGTTGAATGAGATTCAAGATTTACCTAAAAAACTATACTCCACAAGACTTTAAAATCTATTCCCTGTTATATGCTGAGTTGATTTTGGGGAGTTGAATTTGGAAGATACTACCTTGACCTGGTGTTGATGAAACTGTGATTGTCCCTCCATGTGCTTCAACAATGCGTTGGGAAAGGTGTAATCCTAAACCACTACCGGATTTTTTATTTCTACCTGGACGAAATCTTTCAAAAATTGTTGCTTGATCTTCGGACGCAATACCATAACCGGTATCTTCAACTTCAATTATGACTCTATCGGTGTGATTTGTGGGAGATGAGGTTTCTAAAATGCGGATGGTGATATTGCCAGTATCAGTAAATTTAATGGCATTACCGATTAAGTTATGGAATACTCTTCGTAGTTCTAAGGGATCACCGTTAACAATTCTTTCTTGATTTTCTGTGGGGATGTCTAATATGAGAATGAGGTTTTTCTCTTGTACTAAGGGAGTTAATTCACTGACTACTTCAGTAGCAATGGTGGTCAAGTTACAGGGTAGATAGTTAAGGGTTTTTTTACCAGCTTCAAAGCGATAAACTTCTAGTAAAGTATTCACCATTTCCAGGAGATTTTGATTACTGCGAATCATCACCTTAAGTGCTTGTTTCATTTCTGGAGAAACCTGACAAAAGACTTCTTGCAAAAATAAATTTAGCATTCGATCCGCAGCTACTAGGGGAGTACGTAAATCATGGGTGAGACGAGAAACAAAGTCTTCTCTCTGTTGACTCATTTTTTGCTGTTCGTCAATGCTGTGCTTTAATCTCAACAGCGATCGCACTCTTGCTAATAGACCTGTCCGAAAATTTAAAAAGCAGTCTGTGTCTGGCTTTGAAGATGTTCATGT
>NZ_PGEM01000100.1 GCF_002934005.1 Cuspidothrix issatschenkoi CHARLIE-1
AACCACTCTAGTAGAGCCATATTTATTAAAATATGACAAATATTTGTATGGAAGTTAAAGCAATATTTGAAAATAAAGGATTAAATTCAATGATATTCAAAATCAAATCTATTACTAGTCTTAAAGTTAAGGTGTTGCTCTTAACTATCTTACTATCAACCTTAATACCTGAAACTGTTCAAGCGCAAATTATTCCCATCATCAAATTACCAACCATTACAGTTCCTAAGCCAACAATTACATTTCCTAAGCAGACCATTATAGTTCCTAAGCCGACCCTTGAAACCCCATTAGTATTTCAGCTAACAACTAGTTTTAGCATCAAGTTTATTGACATCTGACAAGTTCTAAATCAAAATAGATAGTCATTGCCCACTCCATAAAATCACATCTAGATTATTAGACATAGGAGTGAAAATTATCCTAGGGACAATTCATGAATTGTCTCTACAAGGGTTTGGTGGCTATTTAATTACCACCAGATGTCTATTATACTACTTATTTACAAAATGCTATGTTAACAGGTATATTCAATAACGATATCTCAAATATGAACAAGACAAACTCAACATTAAATTAACAAAAAATGAACTCTAGTGTTATATTGTCGAATATTTTAAACCCTCCAGTGTTATTCTTCTTTTTAGGAATGCTGGCAATTTTACTACAATCTGATTTAGAAATTCCCCAACCATTACCCAAATTATTTTCTCTTTATCTCCTATTAGCAATTGGTTTTAAAGGTGGATATGAAATTGATCACAGTGGAATTAGCCCCCAAATTGCACTCACCCTTTTAGCAGCTATATTTATGGCTTCGGTTGTTCCTATCTATTCATTTTTTATCCTCAAATTGAAATTAGATAGCTATAATGCGGCCGCTATTGCTGCAACTTATGGTTCAATCAGTGCAGTTACCTTTATTACAGCACAATCTTTTCTCAAAGTTCTCAGTATTCATTCTGGTGGACACATGGTAGCAGCCTTAGCACTCATGGAATCTCCAGCAATTATTGTAGGAATTGTCTTAGTCAGAGTTTTTGCCAAATCTCCCAAATCAGAAATAGAAGAAGAAGAAAAATTTTCCTGGAGTGAAGTTTTCCGAGAAGCCTTTTTAAACGGTTCTGTATTTCTCTTGGTTGGTAGTGTGATAGTGGGAATTTTGACAGGAGAAAAAGGTTGGGAAAAATTACATCCTTTCACCCAAGATATATTTTATGGAATGCTATCATTCTTTTTATTAGATATGGGTATGGTGGCGGCAAGAAGAATTAAAGACTTGAGTAATACAGGTTTTTTCTTAATTAGTTTTGGGGTCTTTATGCCCGTATTAAATGCCATTATTGGTATCCTCATCAGTAAAGTAATTGGGATGTCTCAAGGAGATGCTTTGTTATTTGCGGTACTTTGTGCCAGTGCTTCTTATATTGCCGTACCCGCAGCAATGCGAATGACAGTTCCTGAAGCTAACCCCAGCTTATATGTATCCATGGCTTTAGCGATCACGTTCCCATTTAATATTATTCTTGGTATACCTTTGTATTTCAACATAATCAAAACCATAGGGATTTAGGAGAATAATCAGGTGCAAAATGTCAAAAAAATCGAAATTATTACTAATTCTTTAGAATTACAAAAAGTCCTCAAAGTTTTAGATCATGCAGGAGTTTCTGGCTATACAATTATTGAGGATGTGATAGGCAAAGGACATAGAGGTAAAGCAATTGATGATTTAGAAGGTCATGCACTTACCAATGGTTATGTCATGACTGTTTGTAGTGAAGAACAAGAACATCAAGTAGTGGAAGCTATTAGACCAATTCTTAAAAAATATGGTGGTGTATGTGTTGTTTCTGATGCCAAATCTATTATACATTAGTGAAGTTTTGTAAATAAATATCAAATAATAAGTAGCAAATAATATCTGTTTTTTTGATTTATTTTGGTGAATACTCCAGTTAAAAAGAAATAGATAAGTAATTACCCTATGACGGGTTATATTATTGCATTGCTATAATCATTGTACAACTTAGTGGATAATCCCTGGAGTATACAAAATGGAATCTCTAATTTCAACTTTCACCCACAATTTAGATTTTTCCGAATCTGAAATAGAAGCAATACTTTCCACACCCTTAAATGAGGTACTAAAATCACCAGCATTAAAACAAGAATTAGACAGTTTAGATATTAGTTTACTCAAAAAAACCCTACCTACTGCCGGTGCGGTTCTAGCTCAACACTTACCACCTTTTTATGATTGGTTAAAAAATCAATTAGGTGTGCAAAATGTTCCTGATAGTCCAGATCATACAACAAAATGGGTAGTTAATTTTCTCCATAATCAAGAAAGTCTTAATCATCTGGTTCAATTACATCGTCCCGTCCCCCACGCAGCATTAGAAAAAGCTGTTCCTCGGTTGGTGAGTTTATTTGATGGCGTAGAAGATGAAAAAGTCCGTCAAGCATGGGAAAAAGCAGTTGCAGCACTTTGTTTAGTTTTAGTTGTTGATGCCCGTGAACAGGAAAAACTGGCTCATTGACACTCCCCTCGGCTTTAGCCAGGGGAGTCTAAAATCTAAAATCTAAAATTTTTACTAAAGTGCTGGACGATGTTGAATCCAGGGGTTAGCGGCTTCCAACTGGGCTGCTAAACTAATGAGAGTAGATTCGGCTGCAGGTTTACCAATTAACTGCACACTCAGGGGTAAACCATTGCTATCGAAACCTACGGGAAGGGCGATCGCAGGTAATCCGGTAGCATTCGCGACTGGACAAGGTGCAACCCAATGAGCAATTTTAGCAAAAGTTTCTTCTACACTCAAATTAGCCCATTCACCAACACGAATGGGAGAATGGAGATAAACTGGTAATACTAATATATCTACAGTATCAAAAAAGGCGACAATTTGCCGAGATACCATTTGCATTTGCCTTAGTGCTTGCAGATATTCTACTAGAGAACCATTTTTGGCTAATAACCACTGGTTTAAAGGTTGCAAGGCTGCCGAGGGAATTCCTGCTGCTGCTATTCCCGATTGCCAAACGGTTTTAAATGGTTCAACTAAACTGCTAAAATCTGGGCATTGTTCTGTAATTGCATGGCCAAATCCTGCTAATAATTGAGCCGTTTTTAATACCCCTTGTTTACAGTTAGCGTCAGCTTCTCCAAAGGGAATAATACTGGTACTAAAGGCAATTTTCAGACTATCTAATTTAACTTTAGTAGCCGCCAGAAATGATGGTTGGGGATCTGGCAGCCAATAAGGATCACCTGTGACATAACCAGAAATCACATCTAACATGGCCGCCGCATCGGCTACTGTCCGGGCAATTGGACCATCCACAGCCAACCCTGCCAAGTTCTCGCCCAAGGGGGCTTTGCTAATTCTGCCCTTAGCTGGTTTGATACCCACAAGACCACAACAAGCCGCAGGACCCCGCACTGAACCACCACCATCTGAACCTTGAGCGATCGCGCATAATCCCGCCGCTACGGATGCGGCTGCACCACCACTAGAACCACCGGGAGTATATTCTAAATTCCAAGGGTTTCGGGCTGGGGGAAATCCCACAGGTTCACTGTAAGGATAAGAACCTAATTCGGAAGTAGCAGTTTTCCCTAAAATAATAAACCCAGCTTGTTTAATTTTGGTAACTACGCCATCATCGTAATTAGCAATATTTTTTAATAGTGCGGGATTTCCATAGGTACAGGTAACACCCGCAACTGGATTCAAATCTTTAATGGAAATAGGGACACCAAAAAATGGTGGTAATTCGGAAGTCGTTGTTAATAATTCTGTTTTCTGTTTGGCATCAGCAATGGCTAAATCTGCTGTAACTGTAAAATAACTGCCCAATTGGGGATTTAAACGTTCAATTCGTTCTAAATATACCTCTACCAAATCTAAGGGTGAGATTTGCTGAGAACGGATTAATTGCGCTAACTCTAAAGCTGGAGTAAAAGCTAAATCATTGTTATTCATATATTAATCTTTAACTGGCTACTTTATAGCGGTATGCAGATAGAACTTACCTAAAAAACTATACACTCTCATGACTTTCAACTCTGTTCCCAGTTAAGAGTTCCCTGTTCCCTGTTCCCTGCTATAGCAGCATTTTTGTGACTTTACCCATAACTTTTCTACCAGTCTAAATTGGAATGGTAAGCTTGGCGTAAGAGAATGTTTAAAAAGTCAGAAAAAACGATTGCAACCACAGAAAACACCTCCCACCTCAGCCCCGAAGAATACTTTGCTTGGGAAGAACAGCAACTAGAAAAACATGAATATATCAACGGTCAGGTTTACGCTATGACTGGCGGTAGCGTTAATCATAGCCGTATTACAATTAGATTTACGACTATGTTTGATACCCATTTAGACCCTAGTAGCTGCATAACAGGTAACTCAGACCTCAAAGTTAATATCTTAGGTACTACTAACTATACTTACCCAGATGCCAGCGTCACCTGTGACGAACAGGACAAAGCCAATACCCAATATATTAGCCACCCCTGCTTAATTGTTGAAGTTCTATCAAAAAGCACCGAAGCTTATGACAGAGGTGGCAAATTTAGAATGTATCAAAATAACCCAGCCTTAATAGATTATCTGCTAGTCAGTTCTACCACCATAGAAATTGACCTTTATCACAAAAACGATGCAGGAGACTGGTTAATTATCAACTACAAACCAGGTGACACGATTGAACTCAAAAGTATTAAGCTCAAATTCCCCATTGAACAAGTCTATCGCGGTTTAACCCTTGAACCAGAAACCCCAACAGACATAATTAAGTCATAGATAGTATTTAGTTACTATTTAGCTTCAATTACTGTCAGTGGTAAACCTGGTTTTTATCAGTGACCACTTGAAATTTTCGCCTAAAATTCTGCTGTTGATATAGCACCATTTGCTTCCGCAATATTGGCTCCAATTGGAGTTCCACAACTAAACCCATAACTCTGCCGAATTAAAGCCTAAGCTTACAGCAAAATTATGGGTAAAGTTACACTATTTTCTTGTAACCAAAAAACGGTTAATGGGCAGTACCAGACTCGAACTGATGACATCCTGCTTGTAAGGCAGGCGCTCTACCAACTGAGCTAACCGCCCGTTTCTTTGACTTCATTAATATAGCACAGGCTTTTAGAATTTTGCAAGGGGTTTGGGAAAATTTTTTTGCGGGCTGGAGATAGGTTGTCAGCTATACTTACTCAGTATTCAATTTTGACTTTTAACTTTTGACTTTTAAATATGCCCTCTGGTCAAACACATGATCGCATTACTATCTGGTCTATGCCTTTGGTGGCGGGTATAACTTTAGTTACCACTGGCAGCAGTAATATAACTTTGTTGGTGGCGGGTGGATATATGTTTGGCGGGTTGATGTTTGGCCCCGATTTGGATATTTATTCCCGTCAGTTCCAGCGCTGGGGGTTTCTGCGTTGGATTTGGCTACCTTATCAAAAAAGTTTGCGCCATCGGTCTTTTTTATCTCACGGGCCAATTATTGGTACGACGTTACGGGTGGCATATCTTGGTACTTTTTTGGCGTTGGTGGCCATGGTGGTGGTCGTGATTTTCACCAAGTTGGGAAATGTAGCTTGGAACTGGGGGGAAGTGTGGGGAAATGTGGGGAAAACTATCTATATATGTTATGGAGAATTTTTTGCCCTATTTCTCGGTTGCGAACTGGGTGCAATGAGTCATTCTCTTAGCGATTGGACTGGTTCAGCTTATAAGCGATTTCAAAAACAGGGTATTCAAGGTTTACTTCCCCGTGGCAAAATTAAGAAGCGTAGAGTTAGTCCTAGTCGTCGCAGTGTCAAAAAGCGGTAAATAATATGGAAATTAATCAAACTTTGTTGGCGTTGCAAGAGTTAATAAATGTGGTGGCGAAGTTGCGATCGCCTCAAGGTTGTCCTTGGGATTTGGCACAAACCCCATCAAGTCTAACTCCCTATGTAATTGAAGAAGCTTATGAGGTGGTAGACGCGATTCAAACTGGGGATAAACAGGCTATTGCTGAAGAATTGGGCGATTTATTATTACAAGTAGTATTACAGGCGCAAATTGCCAGTGAAGCGGGTGATTTTTCTCTGCAAGAAGTAGCTGAGGGTATTTCTCAAAAGTTAATACGTCGTCATCCTCATGTATTTGCTGATGTGACTGTAGCAAGCATTGATGAGGTACACAAAAATTGGGAAATGATTAAAGCAGCAGAAAAAGGAGAAACTGTAGAAGAGCAAAAACTCAGTCATAAATTAAATCGTTATCGTCGTAGCCTTCCCCCCTTAAATGCGGCCATGAAGATATCTGAAAAAGCTGCTAAAGTTGGTTTTGAGTGGAATAATGTAGATGAAGTTTGGGGCAAATTTCATGAAGAGTTGGGGGAATTTCAACAGGCTTTAGCTGAAGAAACCAAAGAAAGACAAGAATCCGAATTAGGTGATTTACTATTTGCCATTATTCAAATTGCCAGATGGCATAAACTTGATCCTAGTGCGGGTTTACAAGGGACAAGTCAGCGATTTATTCAAAGGTTGGAAAAAATGGAAGATGTAATTGATCGTCCTCTCAGCGAATACAGTTTAGAAGAATTAGATGCCCTGTGGCAACAGGCTAAAGCTCAACTTGGTCATGATCAGTAAAATCTGCTGGTAAATCTTGATAAATTGGAGTTTAGACTAAATCTTTTCTTGTATGCTCAATCCCTTGCTGTATAAGGTTTATGACTTACAAGACGTAAAATAACTTGGAAACCCTTAAAGCCTTACCTAGAGAGACTTTGGCGGATTAGGAGGGCAAATTAGTCTGAACTCCAGTAATCATAAAACGAAGACAGATAGGACTTGTGTGTACACCGTAGCCTTACTAAGGGGGTCTGATTATGTGCATCTTCATAAAAAATTAGTATTACGCAAGATGTAACTGAAACCCTTGTTCTGTCCTAGGGTTAATTCATGAATGAACCCTACTTGAGTTTGTTTTGGCGTAAGTCCTAGATTATGAATGATACAGGTGGCCTCTCACTATGTTAAAATTAGAATATTATTCATAATTCCGACCGATTTTTCGGGGTTTGCATCCGTCTCTTACCCCCTTTGACCTGCTTCAACTTACGCCTTATTGACACAAGTATCTACTGTAATGGTTAACTCTGCTGTTTCTCCTGTAACTAATCGTAAACCTTCTAAAGTTGAAGGTATCAAAGAAAATAGTAATTTTTTGCGTGAACCTGTAGCCACCGAAATTCTTCAGGACACGACCCACTTTACTGAAGACGCAATTCAGATTCTTAAATTTCATGGTTCTTATCAACAAGATAACCGTGATAACCGCGTTAAGGGTCAGGAAAAAGATTACCAAATGATGCTGCGGACAAAAAATCCCGGTGGGTTAGTACCCCCTGAGCTATATTTGGCTTTAGATAAACTAGCTGATGAATATGGGAATCATACTTTAAGGGCTACTACCCGCCAAGGCTTTCAGCTACATGGTATCCTGAAAAAGAACCTCAAAGCGGCGATCGCTACCATTGTCCAAAATCTCGGTTCAACTTTAGGCGCTTGTGGTGACATTAACCGCAACGTCATGGCACCTCCCGCCCCCTTTAAAAATCGCCCAGAATATCAGTATGCTTGGGAATATGCCCAAAACATCGCTGATTTACTTTCTCCCCAAACCGGTGCTTATTACGAAATTTGGTTAGACGGGGAAAAAGCCGTCAGTGCCGAAGAACATCCAGATGTTAAAGCAGCCCGACACAGCAACGGTAATGGTACTATTGTTCATGATTCCGTAGAACCTATCTATGGAACTCATTATATGCCCCGCAAATTTAAAATTTGCGTCACAGTTCCGGGAGATAATTCTGTTGATTTATATTCCCAAGATTTGACTTTGGTAGTGATTACCAATAAAAAAGGCGCCTTAGCAGGATTTAATATTTTTGCCGGGGGTGGTTTGGGTAGAACTCATAATAAGGAAGAAACCTTTGCCAGAACCGCCGACCCAATTGGCTATGTAGCCAAAGCTGATGTATATAATCTTGTAAAAGCTATAGTTGCGACACAACGAGATTATGGCGATCGCACCGACAGAAGACACGCGAGATTAAAATACTTAGTTAATGATTGGGGTGTAGATAAATTCCGCACTCAAGTAGAAGAATACCTTGGTAAGAAAATCGAACCTTTTAAACCCCTAATCCAGTTTAAATATAAAGATTTCCTGGGTTGGAACGAACAAGGAGACGGTAAACTTTTCTTAGGTATTTCCATTGATAACGGGCGTGTTAAAGATGAGGGAACATTTCAACTAAAAACCGCCCTGCGGACAATTGTTGAACAGTTTAACCTGCCAATTCGCCTCACAGGTAATCAAAACCTACTATTTTACGATATTGCGCCTGAAGATAAAGTAGCCATTCAAGAGATTCTGGATAACTGCGGCGTTGTTTCTGACCCTGAGCAAATAGCAGCATTAACCCGCTATGCTATGGCTTGTCCGGCTTTGCCTACTTGCGGTTTAGCCATTACGGAATCAGAAAGAGCCATTCCCGGAATTTTAGAAAGAATTCGGGCTTTATTAGATAAATTGGGTTTACAAAATCAACATTTTGTGGTCAGAATGACAGGCTGCCCTAACGGTTGCGCTCGTCCATATATGGCAGAATTAGGTTTTGTGGGGAGTGCGCCAGAATCTTATCAAGTCTGGTTGGGTGGTTCACCACATCAAACCCGGTTAGCGCGGCCTTTTGTGGAAAAACTCCACCATGATGAGATTGAAAGTTTCCTAGAACCGATTTTTGTGTTCTTTAAAAAGTCACGCACACCTAAAGAAAGTTTTGGCGACTTTTGCGACAGACTAGGTTTTGATGCCATTCGGGAATTTATCGCTAACTACACACCGGGAGAACCTACCAGCAGTGGTAAATCTCGCCATCGTGTTAGTCTGCGGGATGATTTTTATGAACAACTCAAGGAAACTGCAGCGCAACAAAATCGGCCTATGACTGATTTAGTACATGAAGCTTTGGAGAAATATTTCCAAACTCTGTAAGCGGATATTTCTCCATCCTAGGTTGGGTAGAACAAAGACCATATTAGGTCATGGTGGGTATTACCCAACCTAGTAAAAGGGCGAAGCATTCGCACGATTAATTATTAGTTTGTATCATAAGTGATCTTGCGAATGCTTCGCCCCTACAGGGGGTATTCATGGGAAACGAAGGGAATAGAAACTATTTCTCCGGCTGTTTCCCCCACTTGCACTTGTAAACCTACCCCACCGGCTTTACTTTTGATGTAACCGAGTCCAAAATGGCCATCTGGGGTTTGTGTATAGCTAGTGAGTTTACCTATTTTTTCTTCCCCAATGGTGATAACTGTACCGGGTTCGGCTACACCACTGAGACTGATTCCCCAAAGATATTGTTTTATGCCTTTATATGTATTTAATCTGGCAATGGTTTCCTGTCCGATATAACAACCTTTATCAAAAGAAACTGTTTGCCATAAACCCACTTCTAAGGGATTATAATCATCTGTAAGTTCTAAATCGGGAGCGGGACGACCTTGTAATATGCGTAACATCTCCCAGGCGCGATCGCTCAATTCTAAGACCCCAGCAGCTAATATTTTATCCCACCATCTTTGTTTGTCCGCCACTGGTAAAATTAGGGTATATCCGGGTAATGCTAAACCGCTACCCACTGCAACTATCGCCCCATCTACTAAAATGTGATTACCATTTGGTTGACCAATTAAATCTCCAGCCCCCAATTTTTCGACAATACCATGACTTTCGGGACCGATGAGGCTAAAAGTTGCCGTTTCCTCAGTGACATCAGTTAATTTCACCTTATCTGCAAAGAAGATATAACGATCTAACCATGCCATGAGTTGCTGACGGCGGTTAGGCGAAACTAATAATAAAACGGCATCATCTAAGACATAGCTGGTCACTAAATCTATTGTCCGGGCAGTAGATGTCACCATGACAGTATCACAGCCCTGACCAGGTTTAAGAACTTGAAAATTATTTGTACTTTGATTGTGTAAAAAACGCAAACGATCATCATCGGAAATACGAATACGTCCCCAATGAGAGCGATCGCTCATTACTACTGCTACCTTAGCTAATTCGATAGCATTTATGTCCTGACCATCAATTGCAGATGTTAACATAGTGATACACAATGATCTTAATTTAAATAACAATTATACATTAGACATTTCCATAAAAGAATGTAGAGACGAGAATCCCTATCCATGAATTATCCCTACGGTAATTTTTGGATATATCTATTACTATGTTATACTGAAGGTACACTAAAAGATAAAATAAAAATATTACTGTAGTTTCAATCAATATATGAATAAGATTTTAATTATTGAAGATGAATCTCAAATTAGAAACAATATTCAAGAAATACTGGAATTATCAGACTTTGATATATTAGTTGCCGAGAATGGGTTACAGGGTTTACAGTTGGCTAAAGAGAAACATCCTGATTTGATAATTTGTGATTTGATGATGCCCGAGTTAGATGGCTATGGTGTGTTAAGCCAACTGCGTCAACATCTTGATACTGCAACAATTCCTATAATTTTCTTAACCGCTAAGTCGGAATGGTCAGATTTACGTCGAGGGATGGAACTGGGTGCTGATGATTATTTAATTAAGCCTTTTCAGCCTGATCAATTATTACAAGCGATCGCTACTAGACTGGATAAACAAGCAATAGCTGACCAGAAAAGTCAGAAAAAATTAGATGACTTACGCAGTTCTATTAATCACTCACTACCCCACGAAATCAATACTCCTCTGAATCATATTCTGGCAATGTCACAATTATTAATTCAAGAATATGGAAAATTTCCAGATGAAGAAAATTTAGAACTTTTAACATCAATTTATAAAGCTGGTCAACGTTTACATAGACTAACTATTAATTTTCTCATGTATGCAGACCTGGAATTATTAGCATCTAATCCTGAAAAAGTAGAGGCTTTGAGAAATAGTGGAATCAAAAATTTTATCAAATCAATAATTGAACATATTGGTGTAGATATTGCCAAAAATGTGAATAGAGAAGCAGATTTAATTATTGATATATCAGACGCAATCGTGAAAATTTCGGCTAAGAAACTAGCCAAAATTGCTGAAGAAATAATTAATAATGCTTTTAAATTTTCCCAGCCTAATACACCTGTAAAAATTATAGGGCAGACTAAGGATGATGGCTTTCATTTGTATGTTACAGATTATGGACGTGGCATGACTGGGGAACAAATTACTAATGTTGGGGCTTATGTCCAGTTTGAACGCAAAATGTATGAACAACAAGGTTCTGGTTTAGGATTATTAATTGCGAAAAGATTGGTAGAACTACACGGAGGAAAGTTCTCAATTGAGAGTATCTATAAGCAGCAAACTATGATCAAAATTGTCCTTCCTCAGTAAATCCCCAACTTCTGGGAAGGGAGAATTTGTCAGAGAATTATTGGTAATTTCCTCACCTAAATCTACATAAGAATCAATTGTATGCTGATAATTGATTGACAGGACGATTGTATAAAATCTCAACCTGTAATAAACTCAGAAGTTTATGATTTTTCATGGCTATTTTCAGAGATTGTAAAGCTTTATAAAGAAAATGCCGAAAACCCTTGAAGATGTAGTTGACATTCAGTATTTTTACTAACTCTAATCCTTATAGCCGGAATTGTTCTTCGTGGTTTTCACTTATATGCTACAAACTCATTTAGAGCTATAATTACTTCTAGCTCAAAAAAAAGAAAGATATATCAATCCTAACCGATTTGCAATTCAATATCACTATAGCGGTATGCACTTGAGTGAGATACAGTCCATAAATTGCAAAACTTATACGGGCAGGTTTACCCGTCCTTGATTGTATTGCATTTAACTGATAACCGCTATCAGATCCGAATTACTAACTGTTAACATCAGGTTATTTATATCATCAAAAAAGAAGTTGAGTATTTTTGAAAAAGGCACAATTTAAAAATGTTTTTATTGCCCTAAATTTGTTTCGTTAACACAAAATCTGTCATTTATTCGTTATTGATCATCAAGACAATTTGATCGGAATATTCACCCAAACTAATATCCTTTATTCCCCTGATCTAATAAAGATGTATAAAACTGTAAATTTCTTGCAGAATAAAGTTTATCAATTAGCATCGGAAAAAGTTGAGATACTATAAATGCAAAATACAGAATTAGAAATAGAAGTTCAAAAACGCACATCAAAATTAATAGCACAGGTCGAAAAATTAGAAAGTCGTGTAGCTCAATGTACCGCAGAATTACAGCAAATTAAACACGAATTATTACTAGAAATTGAAAGACGCACACAAGCAGAACAAACACTAAAAAAACAATTAACAGCCATTGAATCAACCATTGATGGTATTGCCATACTTCATGAGAATCAATTTAGATATTTAAACATAGCCCATATCCAGATGTTTGGATATGATACAGCCGAAGAATTAATTGGTCAACCTTGGACTAAACTATATACCCCAGAGGAAATAGGACGTTTTGAACGGGAAGTTTTTCCTATTTTGAGTGCAACAGGAAATTGGCGTGGGGAAGCAATAGCCAAACGACGTGATGGCAGTACCTTTAACGAAGAAGTATCTCTAACCCTCATTCAAAATGGCGAATTAATTTGTGTTTGTCGAGATATTACTGAAAATAAAAAAGCAAAAGCTAGACTAGAAAAATCACTGCTGGAATTATCACAATTTAAATATGCTTTAGATCAATCTGCCGTTGTTGCCATTACAGATACCCAAGGCAAAATTATCTATACCAATGATAACTTCTGTCAAATCTCCCAATATTCCAGAGAAGAATTAATTGGTAATACCCATAAAATAGTTAATTCTGGTTATCACTCACAGGAATTTTTCCAAAACCTTTGGGCTACTATTTCTAGTGGTCAAGTTTGGCGAGGAGAAATCAGAAATCTGGCTAAAGATAGAAGTTATTATTGGGTAGATACCACAATTATTCCTTTTCTCGATCATGATGGCAAACCTTGGCAATATTTAGCCATTCGCAATGATATTACTAATCGCAAACTAGCAGAATCTGCCCTCCAAGAAAGTGAACAAAAATTCCGCCAACTAGCAGAAAATCTCCATCAAGTTTTCTGGATTTCTGACCCAGAAATCTCAGAAATAATCTATATCAGCCCGGCTTATGCAGAAATTTGGGGTCATTCTTGTGCAAGTCTGTATGAAAATCCTAAATCTTTTCTAGATGCTATCTATCCTGATGATATTGAGCGATTTATGATGGCAGTAAAGAATAAAAAAACCGGTTTTGATATTGAATATCGCATTAAAAGACCTGATGGATCAATGCGTTGGATTCATGATCGAGGTTTTCCCTTAAAAAATACAACTGGAGAAGTTTATCAACTAGTTAGTATTGCTGAAGATATTACACAACGCAAACAAGTTGAAGAGGAAATTAGTAAAGCCTTAGAACGAGAAAAAGAACTCGGTGAACTCAAATCCCGGTTTGTTTCCATGACTTCCCATGAATTTCGTACTCCCTTATCCGTAATTTATTCCTCCGCTGGAATTTTAAGAGATTTCGGTCATAAACTCGATGAAGAGAAAAAGAAAAAACATTTAGATTGTATTCAAACCTACGTCCAGCACACAATAAAACTATTAGATGATATTTTATTATTTAATAAAGCCGAAACAGGAAATTTAGCTTTTGAACCTGTTCCTTTAGATGTATTATCTTTCTGTCAACAACTGATAGAGGAAATACAACTAAGTATGTCAAATCACACAATTATTTTTACTACTAATTCTCCAGATAGTGTAATTGGTCATTTTGACAAAAAAATACTCCGACAAATCCTGATCAATTTGCTATCCAATGCTATGAAATATTCACCCAATACTGCTATAGTTAACTTTAATCTAGATATAATAGAGGAACAGGTGATTTTTACTATTCAAGACCAAGGTATTGGCATTCCCGAAGCTGATCAGGTTAAACTATTTGAATCTTTTCATCGTGCTAAAAATGTAGGTAATATTCCCGGTACAGGTTTAGGATTATCCATTGTTGCTAAATGCGTTGATTTACATAAAGGAACAATCGCTGTGAATAGTCAATTAGGAATAGGGACGACATTTATTATTAACATTCCCTTAAATACATCAAATCAGACTGATATATAGGAATAATATAGCGGTATGCACTTGAATGAGATACAGAATTTACCTAAAAAACTATACACTCTCATGACTTTCAACTCTGTTCCCTGTTCCCTGTTCCCTGTTATATAAAATTAAAAATTCAGGAATATTAACTCTTTCAAACTAAAAAAATGGTTGATTTATCTAACAATAGTTTATCCAATGCCATCAAAATTATAGAAGACTGGCAACCCCAAGATGTAAAACAAGCTGCTAGGACATTTCCCCAAGAAATGTACACCTCCTCCCCAATTTATCGCTGGGAACAGGAACGCATTTTTGGTAAAGCTTGGTACTATGTCGGCCATCTTAGTCAACTCAATGGCGCTGGTTCTTTCTTCACTGTTAATATTGCCGAACAACCTCTGATTATCCTGCTAAATAAAGTTGGTGAATTGCGAGCTTTTTTTAATATTTGTCCTCATCGTGCTGCCCCTGTAGCCTTGGGAAGTGGTGAATGTCACAAATTAACCTGTATATATCATGCCTGGACATTTGATTTAGATGGTAACTTAAAAGGCGCTCCAGAAATGGAGGATGTCCCAGGATTTAACTTTGATGAACATAGGCTAATCAGCGTTAAAGTTTCCAGATGGGGACAATTTATTTTTGTGAATCTTGATCCCAATTGTCAACCATTAGAAGTACAATTGGGCGAGTTACCAGCATTATTTAAAAACTATCGGTTAGAGGATTGGGTATTAGTTCATAGTCAAGATTATTGGACTCCCAGTAATTGGAAATTCTTTGTAGAAAATAACGCTGAAAGTTATCATGAACCCATAGTACATCCTATCATTGCCAAATATTATCAGCATATTCAAGTCGAAGCTCGCCACCATTACTATTTACAATACACACCTTATCTTAATGATGAAGAAAACTTACTCAATTTGAAAATATCTACTTATCTAGAAGGACTAAATCCTAGAGAAATTGACGGTTGTTCTATCATGTCCTTTTTTCCTAATTTTGCTTGGGTTTTAGGTCCCAGTTATGCCGTTATTTATCTCATAGACCCCCAAGGAAAATCCCAAACCCGCATTCAGGTGGCATGGTTAGTTCCTAATATAGAATCTCTTAAATCTCCCGCAAATGTTCAACATCTTATCACTATATTTGAAAACATACTCCAAGAAGATTTCCATATTTTGTCCTATTTACAAAAAAATGTTGAATCTTTAGGGTATCATCAGGGTCGTCTTACTCCATATCGAGAAATGGGTACTCATTTATTCCAACAATTAATCATGCAATATCTGAGACATGAAAACTCCGGTGTTGCTGATTTGATGTATAAAAACAATTTTTGATGATATCCAAACTGTTGTAGAGACATTCCACCGGAACGTCTTTACACCTAAATTCAGACTTGGTTTCAGCAACGCCATTTTTCGTTAGTCCACGCCCCATCTGGACTCTGTTTGTGTAGTAGCGATTTATAATCGCCGGCAACTTTTCCAACATCCTCAAAAATTAGGAAATCAAACATTTTGAGACCTTTCACCGGAATGTCTCTACAAAATTCAGTTTTATTATCAATTGATGTCTTAACTACCCTGTCCAGGGTTATATCTCTTATAGGCAATAATCATTACAATATATTAAACTGTATCATCTGGAGAACAATTTGTGGTAGCTAATCCCCCACGTCCTCGAATTTCGGCTAACAACAGTCAAAAACTCAGCACCTTTGCCAAAAGACACATTGGACCAAACCCTGATGATATCCAGCAAATGCTGGCAGTGTTAGGATTTACTAACATTGATGACTTGATTGATAAAACAGTACCCGAAACAATTCGCTTTAATCAGGAGTTAAAATTACCAGCAGCACAAAGCGAATTTGCAGCATTGGCCAAATTAAAGCAAATAGCCGATAAAAATCAGGTTTATCGCTCATTTATCGGCATGGGGTATTATGACTGCATTACCCCCGCAGTCATTCAACGCAACATCTTAGAAAATCCCGGTTGGTATACAGCATACACCCCTTATCAGCCAGAAATTGCCCAAGGACGTTTGGAAGCGTTGTTAAATTTCCAAACGATGATTATTGACTTAACAGGTTTAGAAATTGCTAACGCTTCTTTACTTGATGAAGGAACAGCAGCCGCAGAAGCCATGAGTATGAGTTATGGTGTCTGCAAAAATAAATCCCATAACTATTTTGTTTCTAGTGAATGTCATCCTCAAACCATTGATGTTTTGCAAACACGCGCAAAACCTTTAGGCATAAACATCATTATCGGTGATCATCAAACCTTTGATTTTACCAAAACTATCTTTGGTGCAGTTCTGCAATATCCCGCAACTGACGGTACAATTTACGACTACCGCAATTTTATCACAAAGTCCCATGCTCAGGGTGCATTGGTGACAATAGCCGCAGATCCTTTAAGTTTAACATTACTCACCCCCCCCGGTGAATTAGGGGCTGATATAGCAGTAGGTAGTACCCAACGCTTCGGAATTCCTCTAGGCTTTGGGGGACCACACGCCGCTTATTTTGCCACGAAGGAAGAGTATAAACGGCTCGTTCCAGGGCGCATTGTGGGAGTATCAAAAGATATTCATGGTAAACCTGCCTACCGTTTAGCCTTACAAACCCGTGAACAGCATATCCGCAGAGATAAAGCCACCAGTAATATTTGCACAGCACAGGTATTACTAGCCGTAATGGCGAGTATGTATGCAGTTTATCATGGACCCGATGGACTGAGAGCGATCGCTCAAAATATCCATGAACTAACCGCAACTTTAGCCGCAGGACTGAAAAAGTTAGGTTATAAAATCGTTAGTGAAAACTTCTTTGATACCTTGCGCGTAGAATTAGGAAATACCAAATTAGAACCAATTCTCGATGCTGCAAATCAGAGAAATATCAACTTACGCATTTTTGATAATTCCGCCGTGGGTATTTCCTTAGATGAAACTACCACAGAAGCAGATTTAATTGACCTTTGGCAAATTTTCGCATTGAAAGATAAATTACCTTTTACCGTAGAAGAATTACCAATTTCTCATTCTCAATTATCACGTCAAAGTAAATATCTCACCCATCCAGTTTTTACCCGTTACCATTCGGAAACGGAATTATTACGTTATTTGCATCAACTAGAAAGCAAGGATTTATCATTAACAACTTCAATGATTCCCTTGGGTTCTTGTACCATGAAGTTAAACGCGACTTCGGAAATGATTCCGGTAACTTGGGCAGAATTTGGTAAAATCCACCCTTTCGCGCCCATTTCCCAAACTAGAGGTTATCAAATCCTGTTCCAACAACTAGAAGCATGGTTATCAGAAATTACAGGTTTTGCGGGAATTTCCTTACAACCCAATGCAGGTTCACAAGGTGAATATGCGGGACTTTTGGTAATTCATGAATATCATCAAAGTCGCAAAGAAGGACACAGAAACATTTGTTTAATTCCTCAATCTGCCCATGGTACAAATCCCGCAAGTGCGATAATGTGTGGAATGAAAGTCGTGGGAGTTGCTTGTGATGATCATGGTAATATTGATGTTGAAGATTTAAAAGCCAAAGCTGAAAAACATAGTCATGAATTATCAGCTTTAATGGTCACATATCCATCAACTCATGGAGTATTTGAAGAAGCAATTCAAGAAATTTGTGCAGTAATTCATTCTCACGGTGGACAAGTTTACATGGACGGCGCTAATATGAATGCCCAAGTAGGTATTTGTCGTCCTGGTGATATTGGTGCAGATGTCTGTCATTTGAACTTACACAAAACTTTCTGTATTCCCCATGGTGGTGGTGGTCCCGGTATGGGTCCCATTGGTGTCGCTTCCCACCTTGTCCCCTTTTTACCAGGACATTCTGTGGTGAGAATGGGTGGTGATTTGGGTGCTGTTTCTGCTGCACCTTGGGGTAGTGCAAGTATCCTAGTGATTTCTTGGATGTATATTATCATGATGGGTGCAGACGGGTTGACGGAAGCAACCAAAATTGCCATTTTGAATGCTAATTACATCGCTAAGAAATTGGAATCATATTATCCGGTTTTGTATCAGGGAAAAAATGGTTTAGTAGCACATGAATGTATTTTAGATTTGCGAAGTTTGAAGAAATCAGCGCAGATTGAAATTGATGATGTTGCAAAGCGGTTAATGGATTATGGTTTTCATGCACCTACTGTTTCTTGGCCTGTTGCTGGGACAATTATGGTAGAACCAACGGAAAGTGAATCTAAACAGGAATTAGATAGATTTTGTGATGCTTTGATTGCGATTCGTGAGGAAGTTGCCGCCATTGAATCTGGTAAAATGGATCTCCACGATAATCTTTTGAAAAATGCTCCTCACACTGCGGAAAGTTTGATTATTGGTGAATGGAATCATCCCTATTCCCGTGAACAAGCTGCTTATCCTGCAATTTGGAATAAGGAATATAAGTTCTGGCCAAGTGTGGGGAGAATTGACGCGGCTTTTGGGGATAGGAATTTTGTTTGTTCTTGTTTACCGATGGAGGCTTATAGTTAGTTAATTGTAGGGTGCGTTATTGAAATGTAACGCACCGTTTTGATTTTTTTATTGAAATGGTGCGTTACTAAATAAGTAGATTAATTAGCGTCAAAGCTTCCTCCTGTTAGAAACATGACTATTAAACAAATCCAAAAGACATAAGAGACGAAAGGAATAGGAGTACCTTTCATTGAACTAAGAATACATCCTATTAACCCACATTCCGCACTTCAAAAAGTAGCATAATTAAACTACATCAACAGTAAATCAAAACTTATGGTTTGAACAATTACGTATCAATAGCAAACAAAATTATGAACGCAAAAAGTTAAGCTTTTATGGGTGTTTAAAAGCTGTTTCAAAAACAATATTTAATTGAAGGTGTGTAATAAGTTATAAAAAAGATAACCGATAAAATCGTAAAACTATAGAGAATAGTTAAGTTGAAAAATAATATTTTTGACAAGCATTAGGTAAAAATTGCAAGATATGACAGTGTGACTCCGTTAAGTTCAGAACTCGTTGAAATCCTTGTATCATCAAAAGATGAATACCTTGGAAGCACTGAAATATCCATCTTAATGTGGGAGATTCTGTTGGTTTA
>NZ_PGEM01000101.1:0-5277 GCF_002934005.1 Cuspidothrix issatschenkoi CHARLIE-1
TGTGGGCTTCCCAATTCATCTTAAAATCAATGACAGTTTGAAAATGTTATTATCTAGGGTCTACATACTCGATGTATGTGCATGAAGTTTCTGAATATCTGAGGAGTGAGTTTAACTATGTCGAAAATTAGTATTTCCCTAGCCTTGAGTATAGCAACCATAGCCAGTGGTTTCTTGTTAGCTGCTTGTGAAAATCCTACCCCTCCACCATCCACCGGAGGTGATACCACTGCACCCACAACAACAGCTACAAATAGTCCTGCGGCCACCTCTACAACCAGTAATACCAAAGGCTTGAAACTTGGTAGTTTATTACCTACAACCGGTGACTTAGCTTCCATTGGTCAACAAATGGTTGGTTCAGTTCCCTTACTGGTAGAAACCGTTAACGCTTGTGGCGGTGTCAATGGTGAAAAAGTGAGTTTAATAGAAGTAGACGACCAAACAGACCCCAAAGCCGGCGCTGCGGGTATGACCAAATTAGCAACTTTAGATAAGGTCGCTGGTGTAGTTGGTTCTTTTGCGAGTAGCGTTTCCACTGCGGCAGTTTCCGTTGCTGTTCCTAATAAAGTGATGCTCATTTCTCCTGGTAGCACCAGTCCTGTATTTACTGACAAAGCTAAAAAAGGTGACTTTAAGGGCTTTTGGGCGCGGACTGCTCCCCCTGATACTTATCAAGCATTAGCTTTAGCCCAACTTGCTAAGAAAAAAGGTTTTAAACGAGTGTCCACAGTTGTCATTAACAATGACTATGGCGTGGGTTTTGAAAAAGCATTTGTAGATACTTTTGAAAAATTAGGCGGAACAGTAGTTAATAAAGACAAACCTGTTCGCTACGATCCCAAGGCGCAAACATTTGATACAGAAGCAAGTGCCGCCTTTGCTGGTAAACCAGATGCGGTTTTAGGTGTCTTATATGCCGAAACTGGGAGTTTATTCCTCAAAGCTGCTTATCAGCAAGGTGTCACCAAAGGAGTACAAATTTTACTCACAGATGGGGTAAAATCCGCTAGTTTTCCCGATCAAGTTGGTAAAGGTAGTAATGGCAAATATATTTTATCCGGGGCTATTGGAACAGTTCCCGGTTCTAGTGGTCCAGGTTTAGAAAACTTTAATAAACTCTGGAACGAGAAAAAAGGCGGTTCACCAGGAGAATATGCTCCTCAAGCTTGGGACGCTGCGGCATTATTAGTATTAGCCGCCCAAGCAGCTAAGGAAAATACAGGAGTGGGTATTGCTGGTAAATTGCGGGAAGTGTCCGCTGGTAAAGGTACAGCCGTAAGTGATGTATGTGAAGGCTTGAAGCTTCTTAAAGAAGGCAAACAAATCAATTACCAAGGCGCAAGCGGTGATGTAGATGTTGATGCTAATGGTGATGTCATTGGTACTTATGATGTCTGGACAGTCGGCGATGATGGCAAAATCCAGGTAATTGATCAAGTTAGTCCTAAGTAGGGGGCAGAGGGGAAAATAATCTTCTTCTTCTTTCCTCCTAAACTGTAGGGGCGAACGGATGTTCGCCCCTATTTAACTGAACTCCTATTTCTTAAAACCCACTGAAGTTGTAACCAACTCCTAAAATAACGCCAACATCAGTTTGATTAAAAAATCCAGCATTGAGGGCGGCGGTAGCTGTGAATCTATTATTTAGGGGTAAGTCTATACCGCCAGTTACTAAAAAAGCGGTTTCAGAGTTATCACCAGTTCTAATGGCTGCACCTACTCCAAGATAAGGAGCGATCGCTAAAGGTTCAGTAAATGGATCTCCTGATTGTAACGAAAAATCGTAGGTAACAGGAGCAAGAATTGTGGTGTCATCACCGATGATAACGGATGGTCTGATAGACAGGGATTTGGTAAAACCAATTTTACTAATAACGGTGAAATTAGCATCACCCAAGGCTGAAGAATTGCCGGTTATACCAATGTTTCCACCAACACCGATATAACTGCCACCACGAGTTGTTCTACCAATTTCAATATCAGATTGTGCTACGCGGTTAGATGGTTCGCTTTTTTCACTAGCTGTATTAGCACTAGAATTAAGCATCGCTGATGATGTTGCTACAGTTCCCGGTACAGGTGTGAGTTTAGCTGTTTCATCTGTAGCTATAGTGGATACTAATTCTTGGCTTGTGGGAGTAATAATTGTTTCCGGTTGGACTGTCTGAGCATTTGCCGCAAGTCCGCTACCTGCAACCACCAAAGCTGCAAGACTGGGTAAGGCTAAAAAACTTTTACGAAAAATAATATTACTCATTTTCACTCCTCACTAGATCAAGATTGATATTTATTTAAACATCATCCTAAGTTAACAAATTTCGTTAATGCTAACCGTTTAACACGAAAAATTGCAATTTAGTAGGTTAATGTTAAAAATTGTCCTTATAGGGGTATGCACTTACATGATATACAGTGATTAAATTACAAAACCCCTAGGGGCGGGGCTCCCCCACTCTAGATCATATTCTATCTGACCGATAACCGCTATATGGCAAGGCAAAAGGAAAAATGATATCTGTTGTTTTGGTTTTAGCTGCATTTTTAGATTATTTAATCGGTGATCCTTGGGGTTGGCCTCATCCTGTGCGTGCGATGGGAGGGGTAATTTCTCGGTTGACTAAATTAGCCCTCCAATATTGTCAAAATCCTCTTTCTCAGCGTCTTGCGGGGATGATCTTAGGGGTAATTGTGATTATTGGTAGTGGGTTAGTTGGTTGGATAATAATTCAAACTGCCAGGTCGGTACATCCATTCTTAGGAATAGCTGTAGAAAGTATTCTTGTAGCTAGTTGTTTCGCGCTCAAAAGTTTACGAAATGCAGCAATGGAGGTGCTTGAACCTTTAATGAAGGGAGAATTAGCATCAGCACGACAAGTTTTAAGTAATTATGTTGGTAGAGATACAGCAAATCTTTCAGAGGCAGAAATTCTGAGAGCAGTTTTAGAAACTGTGACAGAAAATGCTACTGATGGGGTGATCGCTCCTCTTTTTTATTCTATGGTTGGGGCATTTATTCCTATAATTGGTATTGCTCCTTTGGCTTTAGCATATAAGGCCAGTAGCACTTTAGATTCAATGGTTGGTTATAAGGAAACTCCTTACACTCATATTGGTTGGTTTAGTGCGCGGTTGGAAGATTATTTAACTTGGTTGCCTTGTCGGTTAATGGTCATAACTTTATCATTATTATCGTTAAAACCTGTCAATGTTTGGCGAATTTGTCGCCGGGATGCCATTAAAGATCCCAGTCCTAATTCTGGTTGGAGTGAATGTGCTTATGCTGCGGTTTTGGGCGTGCAAATGGGAGGCATAAATTGGTATCGGGGAGTAGCTAAAGAAAAACCACTTTTAGGAGATGCTATTTACCCCATTACTTCAGATTCTATTGATAAAGCTTTACAATTAACTCGATATGTATTTTTATTATGGCTAGGGTTGGCAGTAGTCATAATTCATAATTTCTCGATTAACTAAATAAGTAATAGGTGAAGTTATAATAGACTACAACCTTACATAACAGAAATATCTGAAACTACTCATAAATTAATAGGACTTACGCAACATAGAACGAAAGTAGGGGTAATTCATGAATTACCCCTACGGAATAATCAGGGTTGTGGTTACATCTTGCGTAAGTCCTAATTAATTGAAGGTGTGCAATTAGAGGATTAGAAAAGAATTATTTACACCATATTAAATATCCAATAACCCATATCGTTTTTGCAAAGCTAATAACTTCATCCTCGCTTCCCCAGCATTATCAGCTAAATCAGCAAATTCCACAAACCGCCGTAATTCCTTCTTTAATAAATTCCGTTCCACTTCAATAGTTTCTCTATCCAAATCTGGCGGTAACACAATCATATCAAAAATCGTTGCCCGTTCCTTACCAGGGTGAGGACGTAAAACCCGCCCCCGACGTTGGATAAACTGCCGGGGATTTCCTGAACTTGATAAAATAACTGCGGTTTGAATTGCGGGAATATCTACACCTTCATCTAAACAGCGAATTGCCACTAAACCCTGTAATTCTCCAGTTTCAAATTGACGACGTAAAATTTCTCTTTCTTCTAAAGAAGTGCTTGCTGTGTAGGTACTGACTTTATAACCTAATTCTCCTCCCAAAATCTTAGCTACGGCTTTGAGTTGACGCAGAGAATAACGTTGTCCGATTTCTTGAGAACCATCACTACAATAAAACAGTGTATGGGTAGTTTCTCGACGAGTTGCCATTAATTCTTGTAAGGCAATTAATTTATTTTCTGCTGTGCCAATTAATCGCGCCCTTTGCATCAATAATGATTTAATGTCTTCGTTGTCTTCAAAATCTGCCCCTTCACCAATTTCTCGATCTCGATAGAGGATAGAACGACCGATTTTTTTAGTTAGTTTTAAATAAGCTATACTCTCGTTTTCCGTTAGTTCCACTAATACAGGATTATAGATATAATGGACTAATGCACCTTGAGAAATTGCATCCTGTAAACTAAATTCAGGTTGCAGAACATTGCCAAAATAATCTAATAAAGATTGTGTTCCATCATCATCAAAATATCTTTCTGGTGTGGCTGATAAAGCTAAACGTAAACCAACATTGCGGGGTAAACTTTCCTCTAGTTTTGGTGCGCCCAAATTATGGGCTTCATCACCAATAATTAATGTTTTTGGGGGAAAATATTTAAGTTGTGTTTGAAAACCTTCACTAATTAAAGTCGAGTTAGTGGTAATTACCGTGATGAAATCTTGAGAACCAGAAGACAAATTATAGATTTGTGTAGAAAGTTGACTTTGCCAACTGCGTAAATTATCAAATGCTAAAATCGGCTGTAAGTTAAATTTCTCACATTCTCTGCCCCATTGGGTAACAAGATGACGATAGGGACACACCACCAACAAGACTTGTAAACCAATTTGTTGATACAATTCGCAAGCGATCGCTAATGCAGTAATAGTCTTACCACTACCAGTAGCCATTTTTAATGTCCCCCTACCATGATTAGCAAACCAGCTAGTCACAGCTCGACGTTGATATCCCCGCAATTGGAGAAATAAAGGCATTTTTGGACATCCCGGTAATGATTTCTTAATTTGATAACTGCCCTTTTTTTCCCCTGTATAAGGTAATTTGAGTTTAAAAGTAGGCAATTTCGGCACTGCATTTCGCGTTAAGTACATAAATTGGTAATTGGTAATTGGTAATTGGTAATTGGTAATTGGTAGTTAGGGCTTGCTGAATAAAGCTATAACCGTTTATTAATAGGGGTTTCGCGGATT
>NZ_PGEM01000101.1:5383-19321 GCF_002934005.1 Cuspidothrix issatschenkoi CHARLIE-1
GTTGAAACTGTTCCCTGTTCCCTATTCCCTCTCCTCACAGACAACTTTTTCAGCAAACCCTAGTTAGACCTCTGTGGAAATTAGGTTTTCAGCTAGACAGGTTAAGGGTTTCAGATTCTTTTTCACCAGATGTCTATTGATGACCCATTAGACATCTGGTGGTAATTAAATGTGCATAAACACCAAACCCTTGTGGGGACAATTCATGAATTGTCCCTACGATAATTTTCACTCCTATGTCTATTACCTATTACCCAGTCTTTAGTTATAATTACGCCAAATACCAACTAATGAACCTTGTACCTCTACCTCCATTGCTGGTGCTGCTATGGGGAGATAATTACTATTTGCAGGTTTAAGGGTAACAAGATCATCATGGCGGTAAAATCGTTTTAAAGTTGTTCCATATCCTTCGACCCTCGCAGCGACGATAGTTCCATTTTTTAACTGATTTGGTTCAGCTACGGGGCGTAAAAATACAACATCACCATCTGCTATCAAATCTTCAATCATACTATCCCCAGCAACCCGTAAAGCATAGCTTTGGGCAGGTAATGATAAATTAGCTAAATCTAAATGTTCTACCCCATCTGTGAAAGGTTCTATTAAACCACCAGCAGCAATAGTTCCTAAAATTGGCACACCCTGTTTAGCAGGATGAAGTATGCGAATTGTTCTGGCTCTACCTTCATTCCAACCAATGTAACCCTTATTGCGTAAATGTTCTAAACGACTTTGAATGGGTGCGGGAGATTTCAAATTCATTCCTTGCATCATTTGGCGAATTGAGGGAGAATGTTGATTTAACCTGATATATTCTACCAACCATTCGTATAGTTCTTTTTGAGGTTCTGTCAGACGTTCCATAATTTTATCGGGAAGTAAATAATAAATGTCCCTAGAACATTGGTACTACAAAAATCTTCCCTTAACAAGCTTTTATTAAATATTCATGATAATTGGTAATCAATAGGTAACAGGGAACAGATAAGAATTTAACCAATTACCAATTACCAATTACCAATTACCAATTACCAATTACCAATTACCAATTACCAATATGTTTATTTTGCCCCAAGAACACTTGCCAGTAAAGCTTTTTGAGCGTGGAGGCGATTTTCCGCCTGATCCCAAACCCGTGATTGTGAACCTTCAATTACTTGTTCTGTAATTTCTTCCCCACGATGGGCTGGTAAACAGTGTAAAACAATTGCCTCTGGATCAGCAAGGCTTAATAATTGTTCAGAAATTTGATAGGGTTGGAAAACAGGAAAACGGTTATTGGCTTCAGTTTCTTGTCCCATACTTGCCCAAACATCAGTATAAAGTACAGATGCACCTTTAGCGGCGGCTTCGGGATCATGGGTGAGGAGAACTTCGGTTTTATTATTAGCGATCGCTCTAGATTTTTCCACAATTTCCGCATCTGGGGAATACCCGGATGGAAAAGCAATTCTGACATTCATTCCCACTAAAGCACAACCCAACATCAAAGAATTGGCGACATTATTCCCATCACCGACATAGGTTAATGTTAAACCGGCTAAAGTTCCAAACTTTTCTTGAATGGTAAGTAAATCAGCCAAAATTTGACAAGGGTGTTCTAAATCGGTGAGGGCATTGATCACGGGAATTTTCGCATAGTTAGCAAAAGTTTCCAACTCCTGTTGAGCAAAGGTACGAATTGCCAGAGCATCCAAATAACGATCTAACACCCTAGCTGTATCTTGGATGGGTTCTCCTCGACTCACCTGAGTTACATTGGGATGAAGATCAATTACCTGTCCTCCCAATTGGTACATTGCGACTGTAAAACTAACTCTAGTGCGTGTTGACGCTTTGGAAAACAACAAACCCAAAACTTTATTACAATGTAACTTCAGTTTTTCCGACTTTAGTTCAGTAGCTAATTCCAGAAGTTCTTGCAGTTCCCCAGAATTCAGATCCGCTAAACTTAATAAATCTCTGCCGATCAATGCTGCCATGCTTGATTATCTATTAAAGAACAAATGTTTTTCCGCGCCTTTAGCTGTGTCATAAGGAATACACCAATTGAACTGTACCAAATATTTGGGCATCAATCTACAACATGACGGCTACTTTCACCGATATTTGCTAACCAGAAAAATATTTTGTTTATCCTCTAGACAAATATTCTGGTTATGCTATAATATGGAATCGGTGAGGCAATGAAAAATACGCTTACCAAAATCCGCCAGTATAGCACAGTGGTAGTGCATCCGACTTGTAATCGGAAGGTCGCAGGTTCAAATCCAGCTACTGGCCTTTACTGTACATTTGTACGTTCGCACATTATATGTCACTTACCAAATTATTGGTATATTATTTGTCTATGGGGATAAGTTTTGATATTGCCTGTGAACCGCTGAAACAACTGAGGGAAAAAGAACCGGAGTTGTTTATTTCTGGTCAGGGGAAGCGGTTTATGTTGTTGTTATCACGGGATGATTCCCTTTCTTTGGTAGAGTTTGATCGGAAAAGAGCGAACTGCTTGCAGCAGCGCTTCGCTATCGCATCCCTGGATGAAGGTAAGGCTGTAATTCCTATGTGGTTAGATGTGATTTATCAGGGGTTAGCTAAAAAATTGGCTGATTAAAACTGAAGTCGCACGATTACTGTATATTGGGAGCATCGCTTGCTTTTAATGAAAGTGCGATGCCTTCGGCGAGGGGAGTTATCGCTCTAAATAAAATTTTATGAACTATATTTAAATATTATTATTGCAGCAATGGATAATACTCCTATACTCTTGAAGAATATCAATCAATATCATGACAATATGATGGTTGAAATCTGAAACTATACTTTAATTCAGCGTAAAAAACGGAATGTCACAGTCTGGACTACTTGAACTAGCACATGAAAAGCTTCACTGGCCAACTCCAAAAGAAATTTTGGAGCCATCTGGTGCTGGTCCAAGTGTTTATGCACAAATTGCTAAAGAAAAATTAGGTAGAACTATCAGCAAACTTTCAGATGGTCATGGTGTGCAAATAGGCGTGCTGGCTGGAAATTCTCAAGGTGACTCAACAGAAACACCTATTGCCTTAGTGTGCGATTTTCCAGGAGAAGTATCAGAGGAAACATTAAAGAAAACTTATAGACTTGCTTGGAGTTTTTCGCGTACGCCATCACTCATTACAACAGAACCTAACCGATTAAGAATTTGGACGTGCTATGAAGAACCTCCAAAAGAAGATGATATTATAAGGCCTGTAATTAATGTTTCTAAACGGGAAATTGAGTCATTTAATCATGTATCTCTTTCAGATCAAGGTGCTGAAACTTTGCGGTTACACTGGGCTGATTTAGTATCAGGTCAATTTTTTCAAGAACATAGCCAGCGATTTCAACGAAAACAAGCCGCTGACCAGATGCTATTGAAAAATCTGAAAAGCGTTCGGAAAAGACTTCAAAAAAATGAACTTGATGATGATATTATTCATGATTTATTAGCCAGAATTATTTTTATTCAATTCCTTTTTGATCATCAAGATTATGAAGGTAATCCGGCCTTAAATACAACTTTACTAGATTATTTAGATGATTTATATAGAATTGGTGAGTTATCGGCTAAATACTATCGTTTAGCTGACATATTAAGAAATCATAGAGATACTTATCAGTTTTTCCGTTGGCTCAACGGCAAGTTCAATGGTGATTTATTCCCAGGTAAAGGTGCTACCGAAGAAGAACGTGAAGCTGAATGGCAAACAGAAGAACAAAAAGTTAAACAGCCTCATCTAAATATACTTGCTGATTTTGTTAGTGGTCATATAGACATTGAAACTGGACAATTAAGTCTATGGCCATACTACCATTTTGACGTTATACCTTTAGAGTTTATTAGCAGTATATATGAGGAGTTTGTTAGTAAAGAATCTGGCACAGGAGTTCATTATACACCAGAACATATAGTTGACTTTGTACTAGATGGTGTTTTACCTTGGAATAGTCAAGAATGGGATATCAAGATTCTTGATCCTGCTTGTGGTTCAGGAATTTTTTTGGTTAAGGCATTTCAGCGTTTAATTCATAGATGGGAACAAGCTCATGCAAAAACAATTCAGCCAAGTGATTTAAAAAATTTACTAGAAAATAATTTATTTGGTGTTGATGTAGATGCTCAAGCAGTAAGAGTAGCATCTTTTAGTCTTTATTTAACCATGCTTGATAAAGTTGAACCTCAATATTATTGGGAGAATGAGTTTCGCTTTCCTAGATTACGTGAACGTCAATTAATTGCTGCTGATTTTTTTCAAGAAGATAAAGAAGGTTTTCGTTCTGTTCAGGATGCTGGTCAATATGATTTAGTCTTAGGTAATGCACCCTGGGGTAAAAATACTGTCACTCCGGCAGCTAAATCTTGGGCTGGCGATGTTTGGACAATAACCTACGGTAATATTGGTCCACTTTTTCTGCCAAAAGCTGCTACTTTAACTAAATTTGGTGGACAAATAGCAATGATGCAACCTGCACTGGCTTTGATTTTTAATCAGGTTGGTACTGCTCAAGAATTCCGAGCCAAGCTTTTTTCAGAGTTCAAAATTGATGAAATAGTTAATTTGTCTGCATTGCGTTTTGGACTTTTCAAAGATGCTATTTCTCCAGCTTGTATCATCACCATGTCAGCAATACCTCCTGACGGTGAGCCTTTGACATACATTTGTCCCAAGCCAGTTATGACAAATGAGGATGACTATCATATAGTAATTGAGCCAGATTATATTAATAAAATTTACCCACAAGAGGCGATCGCAAACCCATTAGTTTGGACAGCATTAATGTGGGGAGGAAGACGTGATCTATCCTTGGTAAGAAGATTGAATCAAGAATTAAGTATTAAAAAACTTAAAGATAGTGGCATTGCTAAAACACGTCCAGGTGTGATTAGAGGTGATAGAAGTAAAGTACAAAACCATATCACAAACAAGCGAATTCTAGAATCTTCTAAATTCTTAAATAGAAGTTCTCCCTACCTCAAAGCTGAGGAACTTCCTATAAATAATGATCCATTCGTTGATTCCACAGGTTTTAATAACTTTGCCGCATTTCAACTGCCACAAATGATTATAAAGCTCAGTTGGCAGAAAAAAAGTGGCAGATTTCGTTCAGTAATAATTGATCCTGATAATACCAATCAAGGAATTATCTGCTCTGAAAGTTATGTGAGCATACATATTCCTGAAAGTCATATTTCACAATTGAATGCTGCTTGCCTAGCATATAATAGTAAATTAGCTGTTTACTATCTACTACTTTCTAGTGGTCGTTTTGCCTCTTATATACCAGAAGTTAATGTAGATGATTTACTGCGTGTGCCAATACCTGAATTATCGGTAGGAGATTTGCAGAATATAAAAACAATTGATGATATAGATGAGCGCATACGACAAGCTTTTGAATTTAAAGATAGTGAATGGGTTCTAATTAATGATTTATTCAAATACACTCTACAAGACTTTAAAGGAGATGGTGCTTCTCCAGGACGCAAAAAAACTCACCGTATAGATAATAGTCAATTTCAGAATGATACTGAACCTGAACTTACGGCATATTGTGAGTATTTCTTACGAGTTCTTAAAGCAGGATTTGGACAAGATAAACAAGTTTGTGCCACTATATTTCAGGAACAAACTAAGACTCTTCTTCCTGTCCGCTTAGTAGCTATTCATCTTAATAAACCTGATTCTGAAGGTGTTCATATTAAACCTATTGACTCCCCTGATTTAATGGAACGCTTGGAAAACTTAAATAAGTTGTATCTGGAAAGAGGAAGTACAGAAGATGGTGGCATCTTTTATCAGCGTGTTGCCAGGATCTATGATTCTGTAGAATTGAAAGGGGTAAAAATTCCTACTATTTATTTAATCAAACCTGACAAAATTCGTTATTGGACTCGCTCTATGGCTTTAAGAGATGCTGACGAAGTGGCCGCAGATATTATGACGTGGCGGACAACATTTGATGAAAAATCGCAGCTTATAGAGGAGTCATATAATGCTTAGAAGAGGTAAAATAATTCCCGAAGTGCGCTGGAAAGATACACCGGATTTTGTTAAAGTAGCGGAAATTTGGAATCCAGATGCAATAACAATTCTCCTAAAACTTGTGTGGGAAGGATATGATTTGCTGGTTTCTGAAATTCTATCACAAATTAATTGTGATGAAGCAAAGGAGCAGCTAGAAAGGAGCATCACTCAATCTCTTGAGCGCAAAATTCGTAAAAAGATGACGGGGGATGAGCCATTTGATGTGCAACATGAAGTCTATGAATGGGAAAGTTATCAAATATTGCGACCACCACAATATGATATTGCATTTTATCTAATATCTAATGAGAGGATTATCTGGCCTTTAGAAGCTAAAGTTTTGGAAACGGATGGCGCAGTAGGTGACTATATAAAAGAGATAAAGGAAAACTTTATAACTTGTAGATATGCACCATTTTCTAGTCAGGGGGGAATGCTAGGTTATCTTTTTTCTGGTGATTCAAACAAAGCTTTTACCAATATTGCAACTAAAGTACCATGCACATTAAATGATCATCCAGATTTTCCAACTCGTGATCACAAAACCTCGGATCACCAGAGGGTAGTTCCATCAGGAAAATCATATCCTGCTGAATTTCGGTGTCACCATTTACTATTAAAAATAATTGCTACAGCTACTAATAATATACCTTCAGTATAGTATAATCAATTCAAAACTTACTCAAATACCTTTCTGACTCTTTACCATCTCCCCAAAAGGCTTAAAACACCTGTCACACCAACCATCAACCCACAACCCTAGAACTTTAAACCTAGGATATCGCACCCCCAACCCCAGCAGCCTTACCTAAACCAGTAGTTGTTAAATCATTATTTAATTATTCTAAGTTTTCGGAAATTAATGTCGTTGAATATAGGACTTACGCACTGTACAAATTAACCATCATGGTCAAATAATTTGGCAAACGACATGAGTTGACTGGATATTTGAATATGTATATCAACCTTATATTTTCAATTTCAATTACCGAGGATAATGCTGGGCTAAAAATTCTTTTGCTTCCGCTTTATCCTTAATTATACCATCTACAGTTACAGTTAATAAATCATCAAGCATTTGCTTATATTGGGGACTAGGTTTATAACCCAATTCTTTTAAATCATCACCATTTAATAAAGGTTGAATATTTCCTAAATTTGTTAAATATTGCCAAATCTGTTTTCTAATTTTGCGGGGACTTTGTAAAGCAATTAAGATTAAAGTTTGTAAATCATATTTTCTCAATAAATACAGGGTTTGACTAGGTTTCGCAAAAGTTGGTAATAAAGTAATGACCTCAGATTGAATTTGAGATAATTTCTCTAATCTAGTAATACTATCATCAGTTAATTGTAGATTTTTAGCTACTTTTACACGATATTCTGGTTGTAAATAGGCAATTAATACTTCTAAACGGATTTGCCAATATATTAAAGTTTGTTTTTGGTCAAATTTTCGTAAACAGTGTTCTAGTAAATTTAATTGCCGATAAAGTTCTGCTTCTAATTTTAGACTAGGATGAATACATTGTAAAGCCCCTAAGTTATTCAGCAATTCTAAAGCTGATTGCCAATAAGGTGCAGATAATATATATTTTAATTCAGTTTTTAGGCGAGTTTGCAAAGCGGGAGTCTTACTATTTTCTTGACTGGTGCGATCATAAACTCCGCTATTTATAGCATAACGAATATAAGTTTCTGTTTGTGGTTCTATATTAAATCGAAACCGCACAGCAAAACGTACTCCGCGATAAATCCGAGTGGGATCTTCAATAAAACTATTAGGGTGTAAAATCCGAATTTGTTGATTTTGTAAGTCTATAAAACCACCAAAAAAATCTAATAATTCGCCAGCACGGGGAGAAGTTAGCCGCAAAGCCATCGCATTAATTGTAAAATCTCGCCGATATAGATCTTGACGAATGGAACTAGCTTCAACTTCTGGATTTGCTGCTGGATAAGGATAAAATTCGGTTCTAGCTGTGGCAATATCTACCCATAATGAATCTAATACCGGATCTTTATGCCATAATAAGGCCGCAGTTTGAAATGCGCCATGAATTTCTAATCTGGCATTTGGATAAATTTGTTGTAATGCTTTAGCTAATTCTACACCTGCGCCCACATTGGCTGTTTTATGAAAACCATCTACTACTAAATCAATATCGTTAATCATTAAAGTATGATTTTCTGTTTCTGACAATAGTAAATCTCGCACCGCACCACCAACTAAATAAAGATGCCAACCGCGTTTTTCTGCCTCTTGGGATGCTGTAGTTAGTAATTCCCAGAGTTGAGGGGTGAGACGGTTTTCTAATTCGGTATTTAATCCTAAATTCTGAATATAATTTTCAGTTTTTGATTCTCGATTTTGAATTGTTAATTGATGTAATTCCCTTAAAATATCTGTGCGAGTGACAATACCAACTAATCGCCCATCATCTAATACTGGTAATCTGCCAATATCATAAGTGACCATTAAACATTCAATTTCTGGTAAGGAAGTATCGGGGGTAATTGTCTTTAAATTACTTGTCATATAACCTTTAACTGGTGCATGACTAAATCCATGATGTAAAGCAATATCTAAATCCCGACGGGAAATAATTCCAATTAATGAATCTTGATTATTAACTACAGATAAACCTGAATGTCCATAACGTAATAAAATCCGTTGTGCTTCAGCTATGGTAGTTTCTGGGCGAATTGTCCGCACTGGGGAAGACATCAAATCTCTGGCTGTGGGAGGATGGGGAACTTGCGCTTTTAATCCTGCTAATAATTCTTGTAAAATTGGTTGGGAATTTGTGGTACGAAGGTTAAGCGATGCAGCTTGAGAATGTCCACCACCTCCATGAGGTTGAAATAAGTGATTAAGATTTGTTTGGGGAATTTGGGTTCTACCAATTACTGTTAAGCGCCAATCATTTTCACTTAAAGGATATTCATTTGCTAAAAGTACAGCATCAGATTCTGTCAAATCAATAATTTCGGAAGCTAAACCTGATAAACCTGGGACAAAACCATCGGTTCTTATTGTCACCCAAGCAATTGTATATCCTCGTAAACACAGATATTCTAAATTTTCTAAGGCTGCACTTAATAATTGTTGTAATTGTGGTGATAAACCTGGATCACGATAAGTAGAAATAACTGATAAATTTGCCCCTTGCTGCATTAACCAAGCTAAAGCTAAAGCATCTCTGGGTGTAGATTGTTTATATGTTAATGAACCTGTATCAACATGAATACCCAAAGCCATGACAGTTGCTTGGGCACAATTGAGAGAAATATGATTTTTTTGCAACAGTTCTACCATTAAAGTAGTTGTAGCGCCTACTTCGTCCAGGTACAATTGGGTGGAGGGAATATCCCGATCTTGTGCAAGATGATGATCATAAACTATGATTTCTTGAACATTGGGTAAATCGAACCAGATAGTGGCTTTACCCAAGCGATCGCGCTTTTGAGTATCCACAACCATTAAAGAGCGAATTCTTTCAGGATTTACCGAACGTCGTTCAATTAAGGGATACTCGTCACGATGTAAGGCCAAAAAATCCCGCACGGGAGGATGTGCGCCTCCAGTGAGGACAATTTTACTCCCTGGTTTGAGACAAGTTAACCCCACCGCTGCCCCTAAAGCGTCAAAGTCAGCAGTTGTATGACAAAGAATTAAATCCATATATTAAAGATTAGAGGGAATGGGGAATAGGGAATAGGGAACAGGGAACAGGGAACAGGGAACAGGGAACAGGGAACAGGGAACAGGGAACAGGGAACAGGGAACAGGGAACAGGGAACAGCAACTAATATAATTTCTATCTTAATCATTTTCCCAATCACCAATTACCAATCCTCAGTACGCGAAAGAAAAAACAGATTGAAAGATTAGAAGTGAGCAACTGTTACAAACCAGACGTAAAATATTAATTGATCAGGCGATGCCTTGTGAGTTCATAAGGTTCACTGAAAACCCCAAACTGTTTATACAGTAGCAGTTCTGGGATAAACTCAGATTTCGTTATGTTGGGAAAAACAAAGTCAGTAACCCAGTGCCTTTAGGACTGGGCTTGCAAGAGTAATCAAGCGAGCCGTACTGACCAGACCACCCACAAGCGTAAGTCGTTCGCGAAGCGTCCCGTAGGGTAGGGTAGGGTAGCCGTTATTTGAGTCACGACACCTGGGAATGCGTAGCTAGTTCCCCGCTCTGTCGCTTGTGATTAAACAGTTCTAAGGTCACTGGAACAGTGTTACAAGCCTAACAAGCTCTTATAACTGGTCGAAGCTAACATTACCCCAGAAATGGGAGGCTCTTCGGAGCAAAACATTCATTATGCGTACAGAGTTGGGAATTTTGAATCGGTAATTGTCCCGTTGAAAGTACATCACAAAAGTACTCCGAATTTCCTAACTCCAAGGCGGTAATGAAAAAATATTCAAGGCGGTTAAAACCGCACGAGTCATTTTCCTCTCAGCACTAAAGTGACTGAGTTTCCCACTTACCGGATATCCTTATGAGCATAGTATTTCAAATCGCTTTAATATCATTAGTCTTGTTTTCTTTCGTGCTTGTGGTTGGTGTACCTGTTGCTTACGCCACACCTCAAAACTGGGTAGAATCTAAAAAACTGCTCTGGGTTGGTTCTGGAATTTGGGCGGCTTTAGTTGTGTTAGTTGGTATATTAAACTTCTTTGTGGTTTAGTTGACTGCTTTGATTATCCACTAGCGCATACCATAGACAGTAAATGAGCAGAAAAGCTCAGGTAAAGAGTCAAAAAGAAAAAACAAAGTTTTTTCAATATCTTCGCCATTGTTTGTAGGTTAGGTTAAGGGACAGCGCAACCCAAAGCATTTGTTGGGTTTCCTTATGTCAACCCAACCTACTAATCAAGGTTGTTTTAATTTTGTGAAGGTGTTGTTTTCTCAACGACTTTTTCCTGATTGTGCTTTCCTGCTCTTCTATTTTGATTGCAGAAAAGTATATTGGTAAAGCAGTTATTCTAAATTTATTCAGAGGCAGTTATGGCAGTTTTTGAAGGGAATTTTCAGCAAACGGAGTCTTTCCGGTTTGCATTAGTCATTGCTCGCTTTAATGATCTTGTAACTTTGAAACTAGTAGAAGGATGTAAAGATTGCTTAAAACGTCACGGTATTAATCCTGATCCCGAAGGTGAACAAGTGGATTATGTTTGGGTTCCCGGTAGTTTTGAAGTTGCCAGTGTAGCTCGTCAGTTAGCAATGTCTGGCCGTTATGATGCCATCATTTGCCTTGGTGCAGTGATTAAAGGACAAACTCCACATTTTGATTATGTATCGGCTGAGGTTTCTAAAGGTATTGCTGCGGCTAGTTTCCAAACAGGTGTACCTGTGATTTTTGGCATTTTAACCACAGATACCATGCAACAAGCCTTAGAACGAGCCGGAATTAAGAGTAATCTTGGTTGGGAATATGCCATGAATGCTATAGAAATGGCTAGTCTGATGCGTCAATTACGCCCGAATTTAGCTGGGTAATGGGTAATGGGTAATGGGTAAATTCTTCCCCCCTGCTCCCCCACTCCTATGCCCTAATCCTGTCCTCTGAAAAAAAATTAATTTAGGGGTTGACAAACCTGAATAAATCTGGAATACTAGGGTTATTGGAGATGCGGGTGTAGCTCAGTGGTAGAGCGCAACCTTGCCAAGGTTGATGTCGTGGGTTCGAATCCCATCACCCGCTTTCTAGTCAGATGAATTGTATTAGAACGAAATAAAGTATTTTTTTATTTTTATTAACTTTTGGAGTTTAGACTAAATCTTTTATTGTAGGCTCAATCCCTTGCTGTATAAGGTTTATGACTTACAAGACGTAAAATAACTTGGAAACCCTTAAAGCCTTGCCTAGATAGACTTTGGCGGATTAGGAGGGCAAATTGGTCTAAACTCCAGTAACTTAGTAGGTGATGGATTTTTAGTTTGGGAGTTTGTTAGTAAACTTTCCAAGCTATATCATTATAAGTAATTTTACGTTTACCCATGCTGATTTTAAGAGAAATTGGGGAATAATGTAAAAAACCGCCCAAGTTACTGACATTGCTTGTGCAACCTCAAAAAGCAGATAAAATTGACTTGAATATGGAATATAGTTGTCCTTGTCGTCGCAAAGGACAGTTAATTCCGATTACTTTAACAGACGCATTTGGATGCGATCGCTGCCAGCAGATTTTTGTGGTGGAAGAAAATGGATATATTTTGGAACAACTGTCTACCGCCTATCCCTATAAACGGGCGTGGTGCTGGAAAGGCAATAGTTGGCAAATTATTCAACCTCCTTTGGGAGAAAGCTATCTACCAATAGCATTAAGCATTATTTTTGTGTTAGTCATTATATGGCTACCATTAGCTTTGCGATTGGCTACCAGTTCTAGTATGATTGCTTGGGCTATGGTAGCAGTGTTATTGGCAATTCTGCCAGCGTTAATGGTCTGGCTTACTTACAGACGTTAAGTCTATGACAGGTGAAGTGATTGATGATTACCCCGAAACAATAACCAGTGCTAAACGCGCTTTTCAAGCTTCCTTGAAATTAGGAACAACTAAGGGGATAGAGAGGAGTCGGGCTGTGTTAGCAATGGCACGGGCAATAGAAAATGATTTTGATGAAATTCTCGAAGCTAATACTTTGGATTTAGAAGCTAGTCGAGAAATGGCTGTTCCAGAGTTAATTTTGGATTGGTTGAAGTTAACTCCCTCGCGGTTAGAGAATACTATTAAGATTCTGCAACGATTGGGGGAATTATCTGATCCTTTGCGACGGGTGAGAACTGCTGATTATCAACAGGAAGATTCCCAAAGCTATACTCAATTAATGCCGTTAGGGGTGATTGCTTTTATTTATGAGGCTTTTCCAGATTTGGGGGCGATCGCTGCTGGTTTTTGCCTCAAAACTGGTAATAGTATTATTCTTAAAGGTGGTACGGAGGCTAGTCATTCTAATGCGGCGATCGCCAATGCCCTCCAAACAGCTATTAGTGAAGTGGGTTTACCGGAGGGTTGTGTAGAATTAATTACCGCAGAACATGGTGCTTCTGTGCGAGATTTAGTAACCCAAGATCAGTATTTAAGTTTGGTTATTCCCTACGGACGTTCGAGTTTAATTCAACAGGTGGTGAGACAAGCAACTTGCCCAGTTTTGAAGTCAGCAATGGGTAATTGTTACCTGTATTGGTCGCTTAATAGCAGTTTAGAAATGATTCGCTGGATGATCATGGATAGCCATGAAAGTGAACCAGATCAAATTAATGCTATCGAAAAAGTTTTAATTCATCGTCAAGCTTTACCATCTTCCTTATCTGTGCTGTGGAGTAGCTTAAAAGAAAAAGGTTTTGAACTTAAAGGTGATGCGGAATTAGTGGCGGCTTTTCCTCAATTGCAATTAGCAAAAGATGAAGAATGGGGAATACCTTATTTAACAAAAACCGTGGCTTTTAAATTGGTGGATAGTTTAGAAAGTGCGATCGCTTGGATTAATCAATATAGTAGCAGTCATGCCGATAGTATTGTCACAGAATCCTATCAAGAAAGTCGCCAATTTGCATTAGGAGTAAATAGTGCCTCCACCTACATTAATGCTTCCCCTCGTTTTTCCCGTCACTCCTCACGGGGAGAGGCGGTATTTTTAGGAATGTCTAATCAAAAAGGACATCGTAGGGGATTTATTAGTTTGGAAACTTTAACCACAGTCAAGCATATTGTTCAGGGAAATGGACGGTTTTGAGTAAGAACTCAGGTGAGGTATAAATATCCCTGACTTCTGTGATCAATTTATGATTTATAGACACAATCAATAAAAGAAGTCGGGGATCTTATCACCTCACCTGAATCCTTACCTTTTACTTTACA
>NZ_PGEM01000102.1 GCF_002934005.1 Cuspidothrix issatschenkoi CHARLIE-1
AATAAGTGGTTTATAGAAAGTTAAGGGAAAATTGAAACTGTAACTATCACCAAAAATTGCAGTGAACAATATTTCGCTGCTATTTTATTTGAAGATGGCAAGGAGAAGCCAAAAGCAATTGCAGAAGGTACTGTGCTTATCTCAATGCCAAGCTTTAGCAGCCTGTTTAGTTCTTTTGTTCTAACAAAGTTGATATGCTCCCGTCAAAAACTTGTCATGTATGCCTTAATCAAGTGGGTAGTTTGCCGCTAGATATAAGATTTTGGACTTGTGAAAAGTGCCAGACTAAACATGACAGAGATATTAATGCAGCGATCAACCTCAGAAACGAGGGACTACGAATTTTGACCTCTGGAACGGGGGATAAAGCCTGTCGCCCAGAAGTAAGTCGCAGTAATAGAGGACGAAAGAAGTCTACTACTGCGCTTTCTGTTGGGCAGGAAGCCGACACTGTACCGTCAGGTCAGTGTGGGTAGTTCACGTAACGCCTGATTTAACTTACCACTCCGATAACCTTCTAAATCCAAGGTGACATAAATAAATCCCCAGTTTTGAAATGCCGATACTAGACTTGGTAAATCTGTTGTCATTACAAAATCTTTTATTTTATCTGGTGATAATTCAATTCTGGCTGTATCATCTTCTGAACGTACCCGTAAATTTTGCCAACCTAAATTTCGCAAGTAAATTTCGGCTCTACCTACGCGCTGTAATTTGGCTATGGTAATTTCTTCACCGTAGGGAAAGCGCGAACTTAAACAGGGTTGAGCGGGTTTATCCCACCAAGCTAAACCTAGTTGCTGGGAAATTTGCCGGACTTCGGTTTTTGTGACACCAATTTCTGCTAAGGGCGATCGCGCACCTCTTTCTTTTGCAGCTTGAATTCCGGGACGATAATCATGTAAATCATCGGCATTTACACCATCTACTACATAAGGATAACCCAACTCTAAAGCCAAGGGTTTGAGGGTATCGTGTAATTCACTTTTGCAAAAATAACAACGATTTACTGGGTTAGATGTGTAATTGGGATTGTCCATTTCCTGGGTTTGGACAATTTTATGAGAAATTCCGATAGTTGCGGCTTGGATTTTCGCGTCTTCCAATTCTTCTGGTAATAGAGAAGGAGAAACCGCAGTTACAGCTAAAGCGCGATCGCCTAACACATCATAGGCAATCTTAGCAACTAATGTACTATCAACTCCCCCAGAATAGGCTATTAAAGCCTGTCCCATTTCGGCAAATAAGGCTTGTAATTGCTCTAGTTTTTCTGTTAATGTCATTTTTACTCAAAACCCCATAACACCTGACTAATTCTATTGTAGTCATGGAGATGCTGATCATCACAAACCATCTACCTTGGGAACTGCTAGTTTTGTACTGGTGGGATTAATAATAGTAACTCCTAATTCTTGAGTAATTACTAAAGCTTGTGCATAACACTGAGCAGATAAATGATCAATATTCATGTTTTGATATAATTCTGATAATGCTTCTAATACCTCAGATTCTGCTCGACGACATTCCATTTCTCGAAAAATACTTAATGCTAATTGTAAATGTTGTTCTGCTTCTTGATATTGATTCATCCGCATTAAAGTTTTACCAATATTACAAGTTCCCCATGCTTCTTGAGTTCGATAACCTATTTTTTGGGCAACTTCTAAACCTTGTTTATTGTAATCTAATGCTTTGACATAATCCTCCATACAAATATAAACCAGTCCTAAACTTGTTAATACTATAGATTCTTGTTCAGGATCACCAATTTCTCTCACATTTACTAATTCATTCTGGTAACATTCCAAAGCTTTAGAATATTGTCCTAAATATATATAAGCTAAACCTAACCTGGTATTTAAAATATTTTCTAAATGGCGATTTTTAAGCTCATGAGCAATGGTTAACCCTTGTTCATAAAAATCAATGGCAGTATCATAATTACTCTGCATTAAATACACACTACCCAAATTATTTAAAAGTTGAGATTGCATAGATTTATCATCTAGTTCTATAGCTATTTCTAATCCTTTTTGATAACATTGAAAACACTCAGAATATCTGCTAATACTGTAGTAAACATTGCCTAAACCACATAAATAAGCTAGTTCAGTTACAGGTTCTAAATTACCCAGAAGATGTTTATATAATTGAATTAGTTCTGAATAACATCCCCAGATACCTAATTGTTGATGAAATTGTTGTTGACTGGGTGGAGTTAAAGACATAGATAATATATCACTAGCTCGTTTCCAGGCCTGAGCATCACAAAGATGATAAAGTGCTTGTAAATAACCTTCTAATTTTTGCCGATGACTAGCATTAATATTAATTTGGTAATCTGTTAACCAGTTGATGACGGCAATATAATGATCTAATTGTTGTAAGGGAACTTGTTGTAAAAGATTAGATGGTTGAATGCCTATATTTTCTAGTACGATAGATCCTGATAGTAAGGAGATTTCCATATTATGTCTTTTTTATTCCTTTTGTGTTAATAATTTTTCATAATGAGCTATAGCAACACTTCTCACTAAATTGTGCATTCCTATCAGCATCGTTTCATTATTTGAAAGAAATGAAATTTCTACTAAATAACGATCTTGTAAAGTTTGTAGTGCAAATTGTTGCTGTTCATTAGTATATCCTCTATATTCTAAATGCCTTAACCACCAACTTTGTTGTACTGGAACACGATATACTGAACCTGTGCAAAGTAAAATATAGGCATGATGGGCATTATCTGATAATCTTTTGAAAGTTTGCTCTAGTCTACTTTGGACTTTCATCCGTAGCTGGATGGAATACCGATCTAATTTCCATTGATCATTTGTTGATTCTATTATACCTTGACTAGCTTCTGCTAAAGCTTTTTCTACTTCTTCAATTTCCTGTCCATATTGTTGCCAATAGGTGGAAACTTGAGAGGCAAAATCATTAATAATTTCTCCAGCAATGGTTCTTAATGCTAAAGGATGTCCTTTGTATGCTTTACCTATTCTTAAGAGTAATTTAATTTCCACGGATGGTAAATTAGCACCTAAACCAACTTTGTCAAATAAAGTGAATTGTTCCCTTTCTGTCAATCCATCAACTCGCTGACAGTGCCAGAAATTAGGATAGCGCGATGCTGCTTCTAGCAGTTGATGTGGTAACTCTTGAGAAGTAATAATTAAGCGACTTTTACAAATTTCTGCCGATAATAAACTAGCGAAAAACTGACACCACCATTCATCAATAAAATCACTCCATCCCGTGTTTTCATCTCCCAGTAACACCAATTCCAAAGAATCAATTAAGATTAACTGGGGATGATGACAAAAATATGTAACTAAACGTAGGAGTAAAGACTGTGGTTGTTTTCGTTCTTCTGGTGAAACTTCTTCCCCTGCATTTTCTAACCATTTGACTGCAACACTTACAAAGTCTGAAGGGGTACTTTTATCATCAAAATTTTTCCGATCCAATTTTTTTGGATCATGATCAAATTTACTACTTAACTCAATAGTTAAACGTTCTGCTAATGCAGTTTTACCGATTCCTGTTAGTCCAACTAATAAAAGTAAACGACAAGAACTTTGTAAAAGTTGAGTGAGATTGATAATCAAATCATTTCTTCCAGTCCACCCACTATCATAAACAAAAAATTCAGTTATTAAACTGACGGGATTGGATGGTTCTGATTTATTTGCGGGTATATTTTGGGAAATTAATTCTGGTTTGTATTTATGAAATAAGCTAATCAGTTCTGTGCGTTTGGAAAAACGCTCTCCATCGAGGTTTTTTAAACCAAAAGCTTTACATATAGACTCAATATGTTTGCGAACTGTTGTTCTAGTTATGTAAAGAGACTCCGCAATTTGTTGGTCTTTTTCACCACATAAGAATTTATCTAATACTCGTCGCTGTTTAGGAGTTAGTCCGTCGAGTGCTTGATGGAACTTATCAATATCCACTGTACTGTTTGGGTAATGTTTTGATTGAGTATGTTGTCAGGCTAATCAATATTATACACAGTTGTGAATTTTTCTACACAGTTGCAAAAAATCAGAAATTACTTAGTATGATGTATAAGTAAGCAATATTTATCAATGTCGTATTTATTACATGAAGCAATTGTAGTATAATGTATGGTGAGGTGTTATCAAAGAGCGATAGCGAAGCACTGCTGCAAGCAGTTTGCTCCTAGTTCAATTTATTCAATTTAATTTTTTTGTATAAAAATCATAGACTTAAACAATCTATGAATTTAATATAAGCCCGTATTTGCTACATTTGACTTAAATAAATTGCTGTTACCTATTGGCTAAATGATATCGTGCGATCGCTTTATTTAGCTTTACTTAGTTCTACTTAGGAGATACTGAATCAACCTAAAACCCAGATGAATCAAAGATTAGAGGTAGTTCAAAAAAAATTTCCTCAGTATTTGCAACACAGGCTGAATCTAATCCGTATATAAATTGTAGGCAATATCAAAAGTCTCTATTTAGTTCAATACATTGTCACTCATACAACATTACTTTACACTGTCTAACAGTATGTCAAATTCCATACCACCGGAAAATCCGAATTCTGATGAACTAACAGATGATTTAGATTCTCCCTCAGTAGTTAATTCTCCTGTATCCAACTCCAAAAATCCACAGTTAGTAGTAGAAACTAGCAAAAACGCTGTTTTAGATGTTTGGAGTGCTTTAAAACTGATTTGGAATGATCCCAATAATGGACTGCAAACGGCAATTAATAGTTTGGGAGATAGTCGAATTTTCTATGCCGGAATTGCCCTTTGTATTCTATTTGTTTTAGCTGCGTGGATGGCAGTATTAAAAACAATAGAATCTCTTGCACCATTATTTTCTTTCGGAGGTTTATTTGGTGCAAGTTATAGTACCCAGTTAAGTTTTTCAGAGCAGTTGCGAGTTATTTTAGCCGCCACAATTCCCGTGTTAGGCATGATAGCAGTTTTGTGGATTACCCGCAAAATATTTAAAGGTTCGGGAAATTATCAACAATTCACATTTGTTACAGGTTGTTGTTTTGCCCCTATTACCTTTTTTCTGTTCATGTTGTGGTTATTAGGCAGTAGTGCAACAGAATTAATGGCTTTAATTTCGGTGTTTTGCTGGACTACATTTGTTTTATTTTTGAATACAGCACTCATAGGGGTATTGGGTTTATCTTCTCGCAATGCACTATTGCTAGTGCCGATAGTTTTAGTGGCTGATTTTTTCATCACTAGAGTTGGTTTAGATATTTTGTACTGAAACTATTAAGTTGATAGTTACAGTAGCACAAGCATCTTGCTTGTATTAATTATCCAACTTAAAAACACAACAACTTATCAACATTTTTACAAGGAGTCTATCATGGGTCAGACATTTGTTTTCCTCTTAGCAATACTGGGACTATTGGGATATTTTGTATCCAAAATTTACAATCAAATCAATAGACTCAATTCCAGAGTTGAGAGAAACTTTTCTGGAATAGATACACAATTATCCAGAAGACGCGCTGTTATTAAAAAGTTGGTTAGTAGTGTTGATGGGGAACAAAAAAGCATTATTAGTCAGTTTGAACCATTGACTAATTTAGTAGAAAAAGCCAATTTACAACGGGGAAATCAACAGGCTTTTCTTGATACAGAGAATCAGATATCAAGAATGTGGAATCAAATATTAAACTTACCACAATTGCAAAATATACGCGGGTTTCAAGACCTCAATAAACAAATTGCTGAAATAGAAGAAGAAATTGCAGCAGCTAGAAGAACATACAACGATAGTGTTGAAAGATTTAACACTTATTTAGTGAGTTTTCCCACTGGATTTATTGCACAACTTCTTTTTAAACAATTTCAACAGAAGGCTTATTTTCAAGCAACTGCCGACGAAAGACAAGATTCTGATATAAATTTTAACTTTTAGTTTGTTGTATAGGGAATGAAGTTGAGGTAGATAGAATATGAATGAAAAACATAGTTATGCAGTTGAGAGCTTATTTACTGGTAATGGCTTCAATACTAGACTGATGGAAGTTGAAAAAGCTAGACAGGAAAAGATTAAAAATCAGCTAATTTTTGGAGGATTAATTTTAACTGCACGGATTATCATGGGTATTTTGGGTTGCAGTATTTTGACTTTCATAATCCTATTTTTTGTAGATTCAGGATTTTCTTATATTCTGGTTTCTCTAGTATGTTCAGGTGTTATTTATGGGTTAATGCGTGGTATTGATTGGGCTAAAAATCGCATTGATTTTTTTGTCAGAAAATATAACAATATACTGTTTTATCTTCGTAAAGATGCAATTGAAGGCTTTGTAAAAATAATTTTTCCTGATGCAGAACAGATAATATTTGAACCTCAAATTTCATCTAGGAATCAGATGCAACCAATATTAGCCAGTTTGTTTTATAACAAACTTTATAAATACACAGAAAAAAACACCCTTTCATTTACAATTAATAAACGACCTTTTTACATGGCAGATGTAGAACCTGTTTATATCCTTAATTCTCAGAAAGAATCTATCGAAATTGATAAATTTGTTGATAGATATGATAGAAGAATTGTTTGTTATTTCAAAGGTGTTGTTTATCAAATGGAATATGAAAAAGAAAATCTTAATAGTGATTTCTTAACAGTGATGATTCCTAAAAAAGCTGCACCTAGTCCCACCAAAAAAATCAGAGAAGACCGGAAAACAATGACAGTTAGTAAAGATTATCCTAGATTAGAACTTTTGAGTAGGGATAAACGCAGTCCAGAAAGATTTATGCAGCGAGGTTTTGAGGAATACAGTGTAGAAAATATGGAAATAGAAGATAACTTCTATGTTTTTACAAACAATGAAAACGCCTCCAGAAAACTACTATCCTATCGGTTTATGGAAAAGATTGTAGAAATTACATCACCCAAAAAAGCAGAAACATCTCAACCAAAAGTAGTACAATTTCTTTTAGGTAATCAAGAAAATGCTCCTAATTTATGGATGCAATTTATCAATATTACTCGTCAAAATAATAAACCATTACAGAAATTTACAGTTGTAACTACGAATCAGAATTTGACTTTTTTTGAGCTAACAGGAGAAAAATCTTGTAAATTAGATAACTTTTTACATAACTTTCAAGAACTGGAAAACATATTAAGTTCAATAATTACTGCATTAAATATAGTGCCAACTACTGGAAATTGATATGGAGTGATAACTATGGATTTGAATCTTCAAAATATTAATCTCTATACCTCAGAATCTGACGTGGTAACAACTATCATGAGTCAGCGTCTTCAGAAATTAAAATTACAAGAACCCCGATTAAAATTAGTTTTTCCCCGTGCAATACCCGCTTTTATTTGGTTATTTATGATCCTAGCATCGTTTACTATGTTGGGAATTTCTGTAATTAGTTTTTATCTCAATTTAATAGTGATATCAAAAGTATATTATGATTTGGGTGTTTTTCTAGTATGTTTATTGTTGATACCTTTAATAGTTTCCTGGAGAAAATATGTACAAAACACAAAAAAACATAAAAATCAATGGCATTTATCAAGAACAGAGCCTATTAATATAGTGGAAATAGAAAGCTACTTTTCTGATCAAAAAAATAATTTTATCACAACATATCAGGAATATGTAAACCATGTGCATCAAAAGATAGAGAATGTAGAAAAAATTCAGCATCTTGGTTCAACAACATTAGATGAAGTGCAAAGTTTACAAAATCGAATTTCTCAAGCTGTTGATAGACTAGAAACACTAAAAAATAATTACTTTGCACGGTTAGATAATGTGGAATTGGAATTAAAAAATAGGCTGATCGACCATAAAAGCGATCAGGAAGTGGAAGTAGTGATAGAATCTCAAATTTTAGTAGAAAGATTAGAAGAGGAGGTAGAAGCTATTAATTATTATTTACAAGCTGTGGATGAAATGGGTTGGAAATAATATTGCTGCTGGATTTTATCTAAATTTAATTGGTTAACAAAAAATGAGGTAAAAAAATTATGGGTTGTCTTGCCATTTTCTTAAACTTATTATTTCCTGGATTGGGAACTCTACTATTTACTAATAAAAGAGTTGCAGGATTTATTCAATTGTTGTTATGTATTATTAACGATATCCTGATTTTAGGAACTCTAGGAATTTGGCTTTTTTTTGGTTTGTTTATTCATATAGGACTTTTTGCCTGGGCGTTAGCATCTACCATTGGTTTTATGAGTGAACGAGCAGCGAAAAAAGCAATTCAAGAAGAACGGGAACGTCAAGATTAATTAATAAGAAGTAAAAATAGTATCCCCATAAAAAAATCAAATTATCCAAATAGTCAACACAAGGATTAGTATATGCAGGTAAATCAAATTATTGCTACTGGGTTAATCATTACCAATATTATGCTCTTGTTTTCATCATCAGCACAAGCACAAAATAGAAAACCATCTGTTGAATGTAATGCGGCTTTACAACGGACAAAAAAACAAATTCAAAACAATAGAAAAGTCAAAGTTGTTCATACAAGTCAAGAAAATATTTCTCAACATTACAAACATGATAAAAACTATCCTAAAAATCGTCCACTTTCCTATGGTTTTGGTTTGAGAGGTCCTGCTACATTATCTGTCTTATATTCTGATAAGTTCTTAACTAGAATTGCCAAGGACATTATAGATAATTGCTCATCAATTAGTATGGTTACCTTTGGAGAATACGGAACTGATCATATTGCAACCTACGGATTATTTAAAAATAGCAAAGTTGTGGCTTTTGAATGTGTTGATCCATTAACAATCAAAACAGTTTGGGGACAAACAGGTTGCATTTAGATAAAAGATAATACCTAACAAAACTTATTGGAGAAAAAATGAAAAACTTGTTTATTAGTTTCACAATCACAACTGTATTAATTACATCAATATCATCTTTAGCATTTGCATCACCCAAACCAGAATCTAAACTTCCTTCAGGTCCTTATTATGCAATGGGAACTATGTTTAATAATTCTTGGAGAGAGATTTTAAATCGTAATGGAAAAATTTGCATCAAAATAGTTAACGGACCACCTAATAACTATCGTGGACGAGAAGAAATTATGATTAGTAGCGTATCAAATCGAGGAGGTCAACTTTACATTGATGGTAAAAATCAGGAAATAGAAATTATACCACCTAAAAACTTCCCAGAGTATGATTTCTTAAGTAAATATTCGACTATTCTAGCTGGATTTGGTGATAATAGTGGTGGTGCTTGGGCATTGATAGCAGGAAATAACTCTGATTCTCGTACTACTCCAGCGCAAAATAAGAGAATGCAGGAATGTATAAATACTAAAGGTAATTATGTCCGTAAAATCAAAGGTAGAATGCTGCAAGGGCGATTTTAGATAATTACCTTGCTATGGATTTTGGGTATTTGGTCTATTTTTTTATCCTGCAACGGTTTGGGGCTTATTTTTTCCTGATAAATATTTGAGTCCCGTGATTATGGACAGTTTAATTTGGAATAACAATCTTGAATTGAATATTATGAGTTGTAGAAAATTTTTCCTAACTTTAATTTCTTATTCCATAGGAAACCTGAGTTGTATTGTTGCCTTTTCTCAAGGCTTTTCTTTATTTTTATTAGGGATATTTAATCTATTAAATTTTTTTGATCCTAAAGGTGATTATTACATTAATGTTGAACCAATTTCAGTTAGCCAATATTTAGATATGTCAACTTCAGATGTACCCAATTTTATTAGGCTATCTTGTATGTTTGTCACTTCTGCATTTTTGATGCTACTAGAAGATATCAAAAAGTGTACAGGTGTTTTTTTATTCTTGATCTTAGGGAGTACATTCTGGTATTTAAAATACTATTTTATTACCCAACCAGGCTCTTTTTTAAATTTGCTTATTGGCGAATTATATGTACTATTTATTAATGGTGTAATTGGAATGTACTTCTTTAGAAAGATTGGGAGATTGATAATCAGGTGGAATGTTATCACAAGGATCTGTGATTTAGAATATTTTTTAGAAAGATGCCATGAATGGTTAATTAATCTTTAACAGATTTAATCAGGACTTACGCAAAACAGAACGAAAGTAGGGGTAATTCATGAATTACCCCTACGCAAGAATAATATTCTCAGTTACATCTTGCGTAAGTCCTATTAATGTTAAATCATTTTGACAGTTTAGCTAAAGATTGAACAGCAGATGATTACTTACTCTTGATAGGTTGAGGTACTGAATCTCAGGAGCGATCGCCCCTTTCTATTTTGTTTTTCAAGATTTAGTAGAGGAATTTTTCAGCTTTTTGCAACACGGAGTAAATCTGGTTCGTATATAGATTAAGGAAAACCAGCGGCAAGGAGGAGATCTATCGGCATTTATTCTCCTTAATAATATTAAAGCTGGTGATAGATTCCGCGTTGAGGTCAGGTAAAAGTAGATTGGTAAATTAATAAATCTGGTTGTTATGCAAAACTTGAAAATGTTAATTAAAATCAAGAGTTCTCGCTTTTTCTTAGCTGTTGCCACTCTAACAGCATTTAATTTCATTGTCTTCATACCACACTTCCAACAGCCGCCAGCCCACGCACAAAGTGGAGAAATTATAAAAACAGAAAGTAAACTTTTAATTTCTGCCAGTGCAAATACTAAATTTAAAACTTTTGTAGAAAAGCGGACTTATTCTATTGCTTATCCACAAAACTGGTTTGTTAAAAGAGCATGGAAGTATGAAGCATACATCACTAACCGCAGAATGCCAGAAATAGGTCATGATGGTATTCCTGATTATTTTATTAAAACAGATGTGGCAATTGTTGAGGAAAATTTTCAAGCTTTTAGTAGAGATTTTATAGAAGGCTCCAGAATAATTAAAAGAGCGAATGTAAGAATTGACGGTAAAAATGCTGTCAGATTATGGCGTACAGATAGTGAAAACGAAACATTAGTGTTAGTGACTTTGCTGCCTTACAAACCAAATAAAACAGTCTACATGACAACTTACTACACAAAAAATAATTCTCATCTTTTACCATTGATTGAAAGAATGCACTCATCTTTTAAATCATTGAATTGATAATCAAAATAGTCCTTACTTCAATAATAAACCATCAACCAACTTAACAATATGCAAATAAAATTTTACCGATTAACAGTCATTTTAGTAATTGGTTTTGTTAATAGTATAACATTACCGACATCTGTTAAAGCACAGAAGTCAATGTTAAAATATAAGGAAGCTTTTGTTAATACTAAAAAAATCAAACAAGGGGAGAGTAGCAAATTTCAAAACCTTGAAATCTTTGTAATGCCTAGTGAATATTCAATCCGCTATCCAAAAGGATGGTTTGTAGATATATCCGTATCGGGGAAAGAACCTAGAGGTGTAAAACCAATTACAATTTATGACAAGCAAATATATAATTCTAGTCGAGAAAATGAACTGATTAAATTGATTACCACATCAATCTATCCTGTTTCAGTTTCCTTCGAGCAAACTATTCAAGAATCAAAGAATCAAAGTTTCAAGATTATGAGACAAGGATATACAAAGATAGGGGGGAAAGAAGCCTATAGAATATGGAATGCATTGGACAGTAAAACTGATGGTAGATATGAAATTACAACTTTGATTCGTCATCCGAATGAAACAATGGTAATCTCCAGTTTATACTTTCCTGGTAATGCTGGTGTGGCAGTTCCTATTATTCAGAAAATACATGGTTCATATCGAAGTTTGAGACCATAACGACAATAGAGTAACAGTATACCCCATATAAAACTTTTTAGTTCAACTTATGATAATTTCGCAGGTCAAAAACATCTTGTTAGGTTTCATATCTTGGTTTGGCTGGTTAGCATATATCATCTGGATTTTCAGTTATCTGATTTTGATGATATGTGTAGGCGTAGTAATACTCATCATTCCCATGATTGCCTATATCTTTTTTGCCATTACTTCTGTTATGTCCAGACTGGCACTAGGAGGGATAGGAGTTGGTGATAATTACACTAACTATAATAGCCAATTTGAACTCACTCCCAGCGATGGTATAGGCTATACTCTGACGACAGCCATAACATCTATTGTTCGCTTTATCTTTAAGCTAATTCTTGTACTACCACTGAAATTATTTATTGGTAGTCATACGGGTATGTCAATGGAAACCCCCATAGCTGAAATTCCGGGTTATATGCTGGAAAGTATTAGCTATTTACGTCCTCCACATCGCTTCAGTTTTTACTGTGGTATTGTCAGCTTTCCGTTGATGGCTGGACTCTATTTTTATTTAACCAAAACCTGAAATTTTTTCACCTTTTTGCAACACGGAGTAAATCTGGTTCGTATATAGATTATGGACAACATCTAGTTTAGCAATCTACGTTATCACTCATCAAACATTCATTTCAAAGGAATGGGAAATTATGATCAGAAGTCTCGGGAGTGGAACAGCAATTTTATTATTTTCTTTAGTCAATATCACCACCTTACCAACAACGGTAAAAGCACAGGATTCAAAGATTGCTCAAGCCAGTAAAACCCGAAAGATTGTAGTCAATGAATTTGGCTACTCTTTTGATGTACCAACTTGGGCGCGTGTTGTTAAAGATGGCAGCAGAGGGGGAGTTATTTTAGAAATATTGAAAGAAAATTATTATAAGCAGCGACAACGCGGACGTACACAAAGTGAATGTTTTTATGGTCAAGGAACAACTTTATTTGGCTGCGCTGAATTTGATATCTCTATTATAAGAAATGGTCGTAAAGAATTAGCGGAGACACATAAATTCCTAACTACTGTTTGTTATTGCGATGTGATCTCAGGTCCCAAAGTATACAAAGGTAATATAACAGTAAATAAGCGGACATATCGGAAGTATGAAACAGGGGATGAGGGAGCTTTGTACAACATTTATTTATACTTAACAAAGAAAAATCATTTGGTTATTATTGTTCTCTATAAAGATCCCTATCCAGGTGATAGAGATGCTCTAGTCACAGTTATGGGTTCTTTCAAGGAATAAAAACTGGGAATCTGAAGGAAGTTGTCACAAGCTTGAAATTTTTTTCATCTTTTTGCAACACGGAGTAAATCTGGTTCGTATATAGATTATGGACAGTATTAAATATCTACATCTAGTTCAGCAATCTACCTTATCACTCATTAAACATTTATTTCAAAGGAATTGGAAATTATGATCAGAAATATTAGTAGAGTAACAGCAATTTTATTATTTGCCTTAGTTAATATCATTAACTTACTAACAACGGTAAAAGCTCAAGTGCCTTTTTACAGTTCAAATGTGGAGTGTAACAAGGCAGTTGCTAATGCTAAAAGTCGTTTAAGAAAAATTCCTAATGTGTTAATAGAGGATACTTATACAAAGAATCTTAACCAGGTTTATTCCGATTTCCCAAAAGAACGACCTATTGAATATATCTTTTATCTCACTGGTCCAACACGTAAAGGTCGTATTGTTGAAACTGGTATTAAAAAGGTTGCAAACTCAAAACAATTCATGAAGAATATTAGCCAAGATATTATCTCTAAATGTAGTTCAATTGGTGCAGTCGCTTTCACCAGTACAATAGCTCCAACTTGTAGTATCGCTTTTGGATTAATGCGAGATAAGAAAGTTAAACTATTCGACATTGTAATAGTAGACCCAAATGAAGATATATCCCTAAAGTGGGGACAAACATTCTGCTGGTAACTAGCAAAGCAGATTTTAGTAACATTAACATCGAAATTTATTTATTTTTAATTACCAACATAAGTTATTAAATCATGAGTAGGTCAATTAAGAAAACATCACCTTTTTTTCAATTACTAATTACAGGGTTTACCTTTATCAGTTCTATAACTGTAGCTAATGCAAGTCCTTATGTATCAACTTCTGATAGTTATATGAATGATCAAAGGTCTTGGTACGTTGATTTAGGAACAGTTACTCAAGTCTCAGATAGAATATATAAGTATGTAAAAGCTGGAGTTAATGGAACAGCTATAACAGAGTTCAGTATAAATGTAATAAATGATCAATTTGTCAAAAAAATGAAATCGTTAGAAAGTGAAGTCATTGTTAACTGCAATGATACAACATCACTTCAAATTCTACAAAATCGTTATTATAAAAACGGTAGATTGGTGAAGACTGAAAAACTTAATAAATTTTTAAAGCATAGTCAATCTAATAAATTAGAAAATGGAAATGTAATTGTTTGTCGGTTTTTTGATTCTGCTTCTTTCCAACCAATAAAACCGGGGTTTTATGCTGTGGGACTGAGTAATGGTATTAGAATTGCCATCAGAGGCAACCGAATCTGTTATGAAGAATTTAACCGCCGTAATTTCACGGTTGCTTCTGTTGTCCGTCATCCCCGATACCTCAGTTTATATCAATTGGAATCTGTGGAAAAAAAAGGTTTTTATACAAAAGAGCCTTATTATTTATTTCAAGTTAGATCAAATGAAATTATTCATGGAACTCTAGCACTTCATGGAGGTAAAGAAACCAGTATTCCTTGGGAAACTAGTAAAGAGATAGAGCAATGTTTAAACTCTAATAAAGTTTTCTGGTATTTTAAAAAATTACCAGGTTGGTAAATGAAATAGAATTGTACTTAGAATCATAACAACTATAACTACAAAGGTAATCAATGAAAAGCAAAATACTATTCAATTTGAGCGTGTTTTTAATCCTATTTGGTGTTGATTTACTGCCAGTTCATGCTCAAAAAAATACTAATCAAGTCAATTCAAACAAGGACAATAATCGGAGTTATATTGGACTACGCTATCTTTCTCCTCTCGTCACTCCAGGCTACCTTGACCACCCCAAGGGTATTCAATATTTTGGTGGTTGGGTAGTTGATGATGTTGAATATCCAAAACGCAGCGTATATGGAATCAGTCGCGTTAAAAAAGGAAACCAGGAAATGTTATGGTTTGACATGGTTGTAGATAGAGACAGAAAAGGAAATCCCAGCCAATTGTTAGTTTTGGATGTATTCAGTGTTCCTAAAATGAACAAATCCTACACTTTAATTGGATATGACTGTCTGCGTAACGGTATTCGTGATTATTCAATAATTGCAGTTGCTAAAATTCAAGACACTGAATATTTTAGGCAAATTCAAAAAGCTTGGCGTGCTAACCGTAAAACAAGGAAGTTTGAAGCAATTAGTACAAAGGGTGTAATTTGTGAAAATACAGGTTATGGTCTTTAGAATTTATCAAAAGTGTAATTTAAAAATTCAGGAATATAAACGACAATGACAGTTTCAACACTTTAATCACAAAATTATCCCCAAATATCAATCATGCGTAAATGGCGTTTATTTCTCATTACTATCATCAGTTTTATAGCCATCTTAGGAGAAAATTGGCTTAAAAAAATTATCCCTATTTCTCTCTGTATTTTGCTAAATTCCAACTCCGCCGCTTGTTACATCAATTTCAATGATGGTCGAGTTGAAGCTGCCATTGCAAATATTAATTTAACTGATAATAGTAGTAATCAAATTTTGACGTTCAATCAAGATTTACCCACAAAACAAGAGAATGATTTTCAGCATAAATTACCCTCACAAATTGCCGTACCTCCCATTATTAGACCAGCAGAAACTAACTTATATCTCCAAAATGCTTTACCTAAAGATTTCCGCATCAGTAGTCAAATACCTTATAGTTCAGGTAAACAGGAAATTCTTCTAGAATCTCCCTCCACAGGTGCAGAACAGTTATATACTTTTAATGTTCCAGGTTCTAGGAGCTTTCAGCTATTTGAAGTTGAATATAAGAAAGTATCAGCTATTGATTTTAGCAGTTTAACCAACACAGATAGTTTAATCGTTAATCCAGAACAAATAAAATCTGGACTCAATAGATTTAAAATTACCTTTGCTAATAATTCTTTATCTAAAATAACTTTATTAGACGGCACAACAGCCAATTTTTCCCCAGGACAAGCTATAATCAAATCTCCCCAAGGTAAAACAATGGAAACAGTGAAAATTTCCCAAAATGAATTTATTGATCAAAATATACTTTTGAGCCAAGAAAGAAGAAAAAATAACAAAAATCTAGAAAATAATACAACTAATAAAAATGCTAAGTTATTAGCTAAAACTTCAGAATTAGCTTGTCAAGCTGCGGTGAGTTCATCACTTAATGGAATATCAGATAGTCTAGGTTTATGGGGAAACAAATTAACTACAAGTAAATCACTAACTACTAAATCTGTTGGTTGGGCAATATCCTTTGGTTCTGGAGCAATCAAAAGTAATATTAGTACCAAAAACCCGATGTTACAAGAGGTAAATTGTAGACCACCTGTACAGTGTGAAGAACAGAATGTAAGTGGAGGTAGTGAAATTAGAACTGATTTATTTCAAGTTGCTAAAGGTGCAAATAGAAAAGTCAACCTAAAATTTGAATTTTATGTAATTCCCGACAGAATAGAATTATATTTTGATGGTAAAAAAATCTTTGGACTTGGACCTAAATCTGGTCCAGGTAATGAAACTTTTGATTTACCAACTAATGCAGAGTATGTGGGGGTGAAGTTAATCGGTAATGATGATGTAAATACCAGATGGAAGTATACTATATCTTGTTCTGGTGGTTCTTTAGAAATTGCTTCCATTGATAAATGGTGGGCAACAGTGGGTGAACAAGAGTTACCAGTAACATTGACTATTCGAGTACCTAAAAAAGCGAAATATAGTCTAAATATTGATGCTGAGAATTTACCCGACTGGAAACTAACAAACAATGCTCATGTCATAATTGATAACAAATCAAAATTACAATTTAATTCTCACACTAGAGGTAGAGCAAATTTAGGTGAACTTGATGCAGGTGAGCATCAAATCAAGATTAATGCTTTTCGAGTTCCTGATAAAACTATTGTTGAAGAAATTACTTTTGAATTGAGAAGTGAAGATAATTCTGAGAAAGATAAACTCGTAGCTCTTTTTGTAGTTGATTGGCCGGAAACTGGTAATTATCAGGACTTAGTAAATAAATATGCACCAATCCTTTACTTTGATAATGGACAAGGTATTCAAAATAATCCTTTAGGGGCAGAAAGGTATAACATTCCATATAATGTTGAAAAGACAACATGGTTAAACAAACCTAAAGACTATAGACTGGGTGACTCAACTACTGTCATTGATCTTTCTTCCTATGCTATTAGCCCACGTAATAATACTTCAGGAAAGGTTTATGCTGCTGTTGTCAAACATCCTACTAACGGTGAAATAGCTATTAACTATTATTTCCACTACCCACGTAGCAACTGGCAAGAACATGGTGGACAAAATACCCATGAAGGTGATTGGGAAGGTGCAACAGTTTTCTTAGATAAAAATCTAACTCCAAAAAAAATATCCTTTTCCCAGCACGTAGAAATAACAAGCTCAATACCAATATCTGATCTATCTGATGGTGGTCAAACTGTTATGTGGAGTTTTCTGGATAAGAATAAAATGCTGGTAAATGGTAGGCCAAAAATATATGTTGGTCTTGGAGGTCATGCAAGTTATTACAACTCTGGACAGACTGATTGGATCATAAAGTTGGAGTTTCATAGAGGCAATTTAACTCCTGCTTTCGATTCTCAAGGTAAAATTCAGTATTTGCCTAGAATCCATACACAAACTGCTCCAGAGTGGCTAAGATTTCCGGGTTACTGGGGAAACGAAAAGGATCTGCGAGGTCCTGTTTTCCTAGACGTTAATATTGGAAATCTGTACCAAGGTACTGGACGTGGACAACGCTGGTTAGATCCTTGGGAATGGTCGAAAAATTTTGATGTAGTTGAGAAGAAATAGCTTAACTAATAAATATTAACTATGTCCGCTTAAACATCAGGAGCAATCAATAATTATGAAACTCTTACGCAATTCTCTTCTTACTCTATTCGGCTGTATCCTATTCACCAGCACCAGCTTACTACTACCCAACTTAATCCTATCTATATCGCCATCGGTAGCAGCTACTCCCACAACTAAATCAGAAAACATCCATAAGTCACCAATATTTCAACATCACAAACTGTTTCAAGGTGAAAATGTAGGGAATAAACCTGAAGATACTACAAATTTCACTAAATCTAAATCACCGATTGTAGCCACGTTAATACAAAAACAAGGAAACCTCAAATCAGGTGATTCAGTAATCACTGATGATAGCACTTTCTATGACCAATACAAGTTTTCAGGTTCTAAAAATCAATCAATCAAAATTTACTTAGAAAGTCAAGACTTTGATACCTATTTGATGCTCCTTGATGCCCAAGGTAACAAATTAGCTGAAAATGACGACCGGGGAGAAGATAGTTCTAATTCATTTCTTCATGTTACCTTACCCAAACAAAATACTTATCGTGTAGTTGTCAATAGCTACCAACCTCAAAGCCAAGGTAAGTATAATTTGAGGGTAGTTGAAGATAATTTAGAAGAACTTTCTGAAAATGATCTCAAAGATTATTTGATCAGTGCCAATACTAACAAATCTAGCCAATACTCCCAGAAAGAATTTGAAACTTTACTTAAAGCTGATAGACTTTACCAACAGGGAAAAAGAACAGAAGCAGAAAAACTTTATCGTCAAGTCAAAAAACCTTTTGCTAAAGATAGCAAAAATAGCAATTTCCCAGAACCGATAAACGATCCAGAACAATTGTCACCTGCTGGTAAAGTATATTGGCGCGAAGCGCAAGCAGGTTTTCAGGACACGCGACGGTTAGAAAGTAAAATATTTGTACCACTACAATTGTTGAGCGAAAAAAATCCTGAATTTGTACCTGGTCATATCTTACTAGCGCAAGCATTGGAACAATATAATAAGCCAAAAGAAGCACGAGAAGTTTTAGAAAGAGCCTCTAGTTTATTTCCCTATAATCCCGATGTGGCTAAGGCCAGAGTTAAAGCTTTAGAAGCAGATGAACAATGGTTAGAAGCTTCTATAGCTGCTCGTCAGTTTGCTATTGTTAATCCCGATCATTCAGAAAATGCGGAATTTGTAAATATTGCCGACAAAAATTCTGGGCGGTTTCGTGGTAGTTTGAATAATCAAATTCTTACCACAGCAATTTTGGGTGGTCTTGGTGGATTATTGACAGGTGATTTTAAATCTAGTGCTTTTCAAGCTGTAGAACTTGCCCAATTGATGCTGAAAGGTGAGTCAGCAATGGGAGCGCAATTTGCTAATGGATATAAACAGCAATTACCTTTGGTACAAGATGAAATAGTTCAAGGTTATATCAATACCATTGGTCAGGATATTGCTAAGTTGATGGGACGAAGTGAATTTAATTATGAGTTTTATGTCGTCCAAGATGATTCTCTCAATGCTTTTGCTTTACCAGGAGGTAAAGTATTTATCAACACTGGGTCTATTCTTAATACCAAATCTGAAGCAGAATTAGCAGGTTTAATTGGCCATGAAGTTGGCCATGCGGTTCTTTCTCATGGCTATCAACGTATTGCTAATAATAGCTTATTGGCTAATTTAGGAGAAGTTATTCCCTTTGGCAACTTTTTTACTACTTTGGTGAGTAGAGATTATAGTCGTGGTAATGAACGCCAATCTGATATTATTGGTTCTCGCGCCCTAGCTAGTTATGGTTATGCTGCTGATGGTTTACGTGGTTTTATGCAAACTCTACACGAACGCTATGGTTCTAGTGGTCAAAGTTATGCTTCAACTCACCCATCTTCTAAAGAACGGGTTCGCTATTTGGAAGATTTGATTACTAGCAGTGGTTACAATCGTTATGCTTTTGAGGGAGTAGAAAAACACAGTTTGATTCAAAAGCGAGTTAGAGAGTTGATAGGAAAATAGGAGTGTCAGACTCAAAATTAGTTTGTAGGGGTAATTCATGAATTACCCCTAATTTTGGTCTTTTTTTGGGATCTAATACATATTTAGGGAGATATAGCAACCGCCACATCGGTTAGGACAGTAGGGGCGAAGCATTCGGGCAGATAATTTATGTCTCTTACCCTGATATTTTTCGCCCGAATGCTTCGCCCATCCCCTAAATTTATGTCCTAACCTTCCTGGCGACTACTATAATTCTGAATGAATTATCTCCAAAATTTCTGGTGTCAAGCCTCTGGAAACTGCTCTAAGCTGTTACGCAACCAGATCCAATAATCCTAATATAGTCAAGACTTGTTGATAGTATTTATATTATTAAATCAGATCAGGATGATCCCAGCGATCGCCCTCCAAAAAACCATAAATATAGTAGGGTGCGTCAGACTGGATAAATCATGTAAATAAACTTACAGCAGTTTCCGTTATCATGAAGTACAGATATTAATGACAAAACCCTTGTAGCACAGGCTTCCAGCCTGTTCATATTCTACCTCATGACATTGGTAAGTGCTGTATGTTTAATATCTGACGCACCCGACATCAGACTTACTCAAGCGATCGCCCTCCAAAAAACCATAAATAAATATAAACAAATATTTGCAACACGAGTTAATTATTCTTCGTATAAATAATAGTAGAGATTATTCTATACTTAATGATGCTCTTACTAAAATGTCATAAGTATATGGATGATCTAAACCTCCACCTGCAAATTCTCGTCAAGGAAGCTTGCACGCACCCCAAAAATACTCCACAGCACCGTAAAGCAATTAACCACTTGCTGCGATCGCTTCTAAAATCAGGACGTATTTGGAGGCCACTAGCAGGGAATGATGACAATGAGGATATTTATGAAGAAGCATTACAAAAAACTCTGCTTGATTTAGTCAATAAAACATTATGTGAGAAATATGATCCAGATCGGGGATTATTTCTACACTGGTTTAACAGGTGTCTAATGAATAAGTACACAGATGAAATTAGAAAAGTCAAGGGTTATCAAGATCGGATACAGTCTGTCTTACAAAATGATGAAATGTCTATTGATCTGATAGATAACTTAGTTTCTCCCATAGATGCAACTTTACTCACGCAAATTTGGGAATCATTTAAGCAATGGATTATAGAAGATCCTGATAATCTTCTTAAAGATTGTTATATCAGGAATAACCTAAAAGCTAATTGTCAATTATTTGCTGAGTTAAGACTAATCATTGGTAAAGAATGGAAAGAAATAGCTGATGAAGTTGGCTCACCAAGTGGTTCACTCACACCTCATTTTAAAAACAAATGTAAACCATTGCTGCAAAAATGGTTAGCAGAAAATCAAAAATTATTTGGAGAAGAAAATAATGACAGATAAACTAGATAGACTAAATGTATTACAGGATCTAGCCATTCCCTTTCCCATTACTGCATCATTTCGCCACCAAGCTAGGGCTTATGCAGCACAATATTTTATACCAAATATACAACAAAGAATTTATTTGCATACCTTAGCTGTATTTGTTGCTGATGCTTATTTTCAGATACTTGGTTTTGAGACTAATCTGAATCGGCCAGAAAGATGGGATGTAATTAAACGTTTATGGAGTGAAGCTAACGAATTAGAATTATTAGGATTAGGTAATTTAGAATGTTGTGTCATCGCCAGAGAACAAGAAAAAATAATTTTACCATTTGATATTGTTAGTAATAACATCGGCTATTTATTTATAGAAATTGCTGATTCAGAAAAAGAAGCCGTATTGATGGGTTTTTTACCTGCTTTTGATACTAAACATGAAGAATTACAAATAACAGATTTACAATCTGTAGATGATCTAATTGATTCTTTATCTGATAAAAAAACACCTTTACTAGCAGAAACAGCAGAAATTGATGAGATATCCCTAGAATTTACAGAAAAAAAAATTACTTATTTAAGAAATTGGTTGAATAATATTTATGAGGGAGATTGGCAACCTGCAACGCGGGATCTGAGAAATGCTACCTGCAAGAAAAATATCTCCTTAGCAGGACAAATATTTAAAATGCAGCTTTCCATTTCTCAAAATAATCATGATCAATTAATTTTCGTTACAGTGACTATTCAAGGTGAAAATACTTTTTTACCTATGGGTATGCAGGTGAGTGTACCAGACGAATCAGATATTCATACAGAAACAGTGAATGAAACTGGAGATTTGATAAAAATACCCCTAGAATTATCTCCAGACGAAGAATTTTGGGTAGAGTTGCGGATAGGAGAAACCTTTATTAGAGAATATTTTATTGGTTGAAAATGACTGTCTATGACTTGGAAAATCTCCTTTAAAATTGGTGGCAGGGTGCAAATAAATAATTCTGAAGTTTTACCTGTCACTCTTGCTATTTATGATCAACATGGACAAATAGAAGAACTGGTTTCTTTTCTTTCTCCTCTACCAAAATCTTTATCAAACAAGTTTAAAGATTGGCAAGATTATATTGGTTTACAAGGCGATCGCAAAGTTGTCAAAAATCGGGAAAATCGGACTTCTGGGGTAATTAATCTCACAGAATTAGCTAATTCTTTGAAAGCAGAATTAAACAAATGGTTAGGTAGGGATGGTTGGGTTGATGAAAATGGACAACCAGATCCCCGTGTAAGTCTGGTTTTGGAAAAATTTAGGGAGAAAATAACTCAAAAAGATGAAGTTCAAATTATTGTCCAAACAGAAGATAGACAATTACGGGGACTTCCTTGGCAAGAATGGGACACTTTAGCAGGGTATACTAGCAGTGGTGTAGAAGTTGCCATTAGTGCTACTAATTTTAAACGGTTGACACAAAAGCAAACAGCACAATTGAAAGCAACTGCTCGGATATTGGTGGTATTTGGTGATGAAAAACTTGATTTTGCACAAGAAGAGAATTTTATTAAAAGTTTGCGGCAACATGGCGGAGATCCTCAGATCCTCAGACAACCTACACGACAAGAGTTAGAAAGGAATTTACAAGATAGTCAAGGTTGGCACATTTTCTTTTTTGCTGGTCATAGTGAAAGCGATCGCAATGGACGTATTGGACGAATTCAAATTAATCCCGCCGATGGGGAAAAAGGAATTATTGAAATTGCCGAATTGAAAGATTTATTAACAGGTACAATTCAGAAAAAATTACAAATAGCTATCTTTAATTCTTGTGATGGTTTGGGATTAGCAAATCAGTTAACAGAGTTATCTTTGCCTTATTGTATTGTCATGCGGGAAAGGGTTGAATCTGCCCTAGCTAGAGAATTATTAAGGTATTTTTTAGAGGCATTTGTACAAGATCGCTCTTTATTTGCGGCGATGAATTATGCCCGTCAACAGTTACAAAAAAAATTTGAACCTGGTAAAAGTTGGCTACCTGTAATTGTCGCTAACCCCTTAGCTAAAGAAGTAACTTGGAATCGTTTATTTTCTGAAAGAAGGTTATCTTGGCAATGGGAAATGGTTTTAGGATTGATAGCGATCGCTATGCTTGTTTGCCTACCTGTTGGCATATTCACCGAGTTTAATAGACGGGAAACTTTAACACTTTACGCCCAACTTTACCCCCATATTACAGTTTATCCTTCCCTGTTTCTTTGGATGTCTCTATTTGCAGCTTATAGAACGCATTGTATGATTCGGGTACAAACTCGCTCTTTTTTAATTTTAACATTGGTAACAATTTTTATTACTTTAGGGGCGTTGTTTTTCGAGGCTAATGGCGATCGCATGATGTTTTTAGAATTTAATTCCCAAGCGATGACAACAATTAAAGCTGAAAACCTAAAAACACTGTATTTAGATTGGGAAACTTCAGAATCACAGATCAAAAGTATTCCTCAAGATGTTTTTAATATTGATCAAGCTTTTGACAAGCAAGGAAATTTAATTATCAAAAAATCCGCATTAGAACCAGCCATTAAACGACTACAAAAAAGCAATAATAAAACAGGATTTCAAGGACTTTTAAGAATTGCTACCTCCTATCAAGTTTGGCGACAAAATCATCAATATTTTTCCCTAAGTAGATCGTTTTACGTTCTCAACTTTGTCAGTATTGTTGCTTGTGGGGTTCAACTTGTGGCACTGGTTTCAAATATTCTTTTTGCTCCAGATTCGATATTCAATAAAAATAAATACCTCACCTATCTGATTATTTGTGAGTTGGGTATTCTTCTATGGTTGCCTTTTCAAGGCTACAGCATCCAACATACTAAAAGCCTGTTATTTTCCTCTGATTTCCGAGGTACTCTAGCGGGAATTAATGTAATTACTTATGCGATTATTGCCATTTTATTTTTCACCACTATTAGTAGTATATACAAAAGTGCTACCAAAAAATATCAGCCCATTTTATTGTCATTCTTATTAGGTAGTTTAGGTTTTACTGTATTAAGTAGTATTTTTGGTGTTTCTATTATTGATCACTTGTTTGGGATGAATAGTACCAATCCTTTAACTCCTTGGTTTGCAAGTATTGTGTTTTTTGCTCCTTTATTTTGCTTACTGGTGCGTTGGATTGATCTGCGAGTAGGTGATGATTAAATATCAGATCCCCGACTTCTTTTATTTATTGTGTCCACAAATTATAAATTGATATCAGAAGTCGGGGATCTGGGTATGAACAAGTGCTATAGCTGAATACTTACTGATGTGATGATTAAATATGGAAAATCAGCAACTTTATCAAGAACGACAAAGAGTAATTTTGATTGTATTTTTGACATACATTCTACCAGTTTTACTTGTATTTTTAGAAGTAATTCCTTTTTCCTGGCGGTTTTATGTGCTAATTTTCACCGCTATAGTCGTAGTAGCGATCGCCTATTTATACCGATTTTCTCCTGTAGAATTGGGATTTACAAGCAATAACTTAAAAAAATCTTTGACAGCGATCACCTTACCAACATTAATCTTGACTGGGTTAATGTTTATTTATTATTTGACTCATGGATCACGGTTAGATAACTCAGCATATCAATGGCTATTTTACCTTTTCTTTGTGGGTGTATCTTCTCCCATCCAAGAGTTTTTATATCGGGGGTTTTTATTTGCTATTTTTAAGAGAGCCAAATTTGCCCCTTGGGTACAAATTATACTCTCTAGCTTACTTTACAGTTTTGTACATCTGATTTATAAAGATATACCGACGCTGGTATTCACATTAATTATAGGTATGATTTGGGGCTGGAACTACGCAAAGTTTCGTAATTTATATACTATTATTATTAGTCATTCCTTACTGGGAGCGATCGCTATTCTCCTAGGTTTAATATAGGTGAGGATTTACGCAAAACAGAACTAAAGTAAGCGTGCCAAAATTTCCTAAGGACTTTCAACTCTGTTCCCTGCTATTATAAAAATAAGATTTATGAACGTCCTTAGATCACTTTCTCTCAATCACCTGCGAAAATAAATCCAGGATAAAAAATAAAGTAAGGATTCAGGTGAGGTGATAAGATCCCCGACTTCTAAGATAGATTTATCCCTTCGGAATACAATCAATCACAGAAGTCGGGGATCTGGGTAAATATGCCTTATGTGCATTGGAAATTTTGGCGGTTTTGATACCTTTAAGCGATTGTAAAATAGTCGATGTCTCGTCATCGCCAACCAATAACGCCGAAAACAAAAAGGTAGGTAAATTATGGTTCAAGCCTTACCCAAAACCAAGCTAGTAACCTTTGAGGAGTTTGCCCAATGGAAACCAGAAGGGGGACAGTATGAACTGCATGATGGGGTAATTATTGAGATGTCACAGCCTACAGGAGATCATGAAGATGTTGTCGGTTTTTTGGCACTAGAAATATCTGCCGATATCAAGCGATTACATCTTCCCTACTTCATTCCCAAAACTGCACTTGTCAAACCACCTGAAAATGAATCCGGTTATTCACCAGATATATTGGTGGTCAATCGCCCCAATCTTGTGAATGAACCACTGTGGAAAAAGCAATCTACGGTTACTCAGGGTGCGTCAATCCCCTTGGTGATTGAGGTAGTTAGCACAAACTGGCGTGATGACTATTTCACAAAACTAGGTCAATACGAAGCTGTAGGTATTCCAGAATACTGGATAGTAGACTACGCTGCATTGGGAGGTAGGCGTTTTCTTGGCAATCCTAAGCAACCAGCTATCTCGATTTACTCGTTAGTTGAAGGGGAATATCAAGTTAGTCAGTTTAAAGGTGAAGACCGGATAATTTCAGCAACCTTTCCAGAGTTGTCCTTAACTGCTAACCAGATTTTTCAAGCTGGTAGTTAGCAATCAGAGTATTAGTTTTATCAACAAACCAAAAAAAGTAGGAAAAAATAAGTCATCGCTATTCTCGTAGGTTTAGTATAGCTGAGTACTTACGTAAAACATCACAAAAGGGTAATTCATGAATTACCCTACCTAAGAATACAGTAGCGTAAGCATCTTGCTTACATTCATTATATTTTGTATTGTAGCGTAATCGCTTCTTTACAACAGGCTATGCTAAGAGTCTCCTATAGACAGCATTTGCGAACTTACCAAATTTATCAATATTGCCTAAAATAAAAACAACGGCAATGAATAGTAAAAGTTATTAATAATAATTGCTGGAGGAAAAATGAGTTTAGTAATTTCTGAAGAAATTGTGAAAGCAAGTGGTTTATCAGAGGACGAACTTTTACAGCAAATTGTCATTATGTTATTTCAACAAGACAAAATAAGTTTGGGAAAAGCTAGTGAGTTGTTGGCAATAAGTCAACTCAAGTTTCAACGTTTGATAGCTGAACGGGGAATATCCATTCACTATGACGTAGCTGAGTTTCAGGAGGATATTCAGCATCTGCAACAAAAGGGTTGGTTATGATTGTTGTTAGTGATACTTCTCCTTTAAGCAGTCTAGCTATTGTTGGTTGTTTGTCACTTTTGCGAGAAATTTACACTATAGTCGTCATTCCTCAAGCAGTTGCAGAAGAATTAACAAATTCAAGCAATGAAGATAGCCGTATTTCATCTGTACTTTCTCTAGAATGGGTTGAAATTCAACAGACAAGTAATTTAGAATTTGTAGAACTTTTACGAAGTAAACAAAACCTAGATCGTGGTGAAGCAGAAGCTATTACTCTCGCGCTGGAATTGAATGCAAATGAACTATTAATTGATGAACGTTTGGGGAGACGAGAAGCTACTCGTTTGGGATTATCAATTATGGGAGTGCTAGGTATTCTGTTAATTGCTAAATATAGAGGATTAATTCACGCAGTTAAACCGGTGATGAATGATTTAATTTCCCAGGCAAGTTTTCGGGTAAGTAATCAACTTTACCAAGAGGTTTTATGTGCTGCGAATGAGTTAAATGAATAGTTTCTGATATTGAGGTTGTGGTGCGATCGCTCTCCTTAGAGGATGTCTGAGAAGTGTCATATTTGATTGAGATCCCCCCTTACCCCCCTTATTAAGGGAGGAATAAATCCATCAAAGTCCCCCTTTATAAGGGGGATTTAGGGGGATCTACAAGTGTTGGATACCACAGAAAAAAGTTTTCAGACATCCTCTTAGACATCGCTATTCTGGTAGGTTTAGTATAGCTGAGGATTTACACAAAACATAACGACAGTAGGGGTAATTCATGAATTACCCCTACGTATGCAAAATTTGAAACCTTGCGTCTTTGCGCGAAATAGATATCATACCCCAATTCAGCAACGCTCCAAGTTAAATACGCAATAGCTTATGCTGAATCAGTATCTACGCCATATATTGAGTAATTATTTTTCATATATATTTGATAAATTAGTCCGTAATATACACAGTTGTGAGTATTTCTACACAGTTATAAAAATCAGAAATTACGTAGTATGATATGTATTGGTAATAGTTATACCTCATTGCAATATGGCTTTGTTCCATTGTAGTAAGGTTTTACTGACGTGCAATGCCTACGGAAAAAGGAGCGATCGCTCTCCTTATACATCGCTGTTCTTGTGGGTTTGATATAGATGTCAAATATAGAGTTCAAAAAATTTTTTCACTATTTGCAACACAGGATAAACAGGGAGCGTATATAAAGTAAGCCTATTCTGGTAAGTTCTGGTTTGTCTGGTGCAAGGCTCAAAAAATTCTTGCGTTTTTTGCAACATCGGGTGAATCTAGTCCATAGATACAGGTGGCTTTTCTAATCACACCGTTATAGAACAATAATTTACAGGAATTGAACACTTACTCAGGAGGCTACATCTATGAAATATAAAGCCTTACTAAACGTATTCTTAGAATTTTTAAAAGGTAGAAACATATTTAGTTTATATCTGAAAGTGTGGGGTGGATACATAGTTGGTTTTTTTATTTTTATGGCAATTCTTAGTATACCATTACTGATTTTTTCAGGGGGAAGTATACACTTATTTACGCCAGCTTTTTTTCGCAATGGTTTTTCAGGACTGTTAATAATGGCAGCAATTTCATCCTTTTTTTCTGTGCTTGAAGTAAAGCGACTCCGTGCGGGCTGGTTTTGCTATGGACTTCTGTTAGCTGGGTTCATATATTTTTCATTTAATCAGCATCTGCTTGTATTCATTCCTGAGTTGATACGTTCAATCTGGCTTCCTGTATTGATAATCCACCCATTTATGTATTTGTTTGCTGGAGGGAAGTTTGTAGAACGAATTTTGATGACAGAGGAGCAGAGAGGAGAAGCTGAAATATCGGATAAATATTGGTATGAAGCCTTTCAACGTATCGAATTTGACCAATATGAATCCGATTATAGTAAGTTCTCAGTTAATGAAAAAGAGCGATTAAAGGGGGATGGCGTTTATGATGCTAACAGTTACGCTGAAAGAAAACTTGGTCGGAAAAGAAACTGAAAAAATAACATATAAAGTGTGTAGAAATTATCAAAAAATTTTTTCACTATTTGCAACATAGGATAAACAGGAAGCGTATATAAAGTAAGCCTATTTTGCTAAAACTGATAGTTTAATCATCTGCGTTAGTCTTGAAAATTATTGTTTGCTGTTGAGAACATCCATGTTTAAGTTTAAATTGATTCAGAAAACTACTCCTATCATCACAAGCAGTGCTTTTATTAGCTTTATCATAAGAATGATTACTAAATTTATGAATCCCCAACTACAACCAAAAAATACTCAACGTCTATTGCCATTTTTTCTTAGTCTTATAGTTCCTCTGACAACTGCTTGCATAAAGCAGAACCAAGAGCAAAAAGCTGATGCTTCAGATCAAAATCAAGCTCAGGTAAAGTTTTTCTGTGGTACGAGTATATACGAAAATGGTAGCTCTCTACCTGCAACAATTGTGGACAACTCTAAACAAGGTAAACCTTTAACCGTTATCTATTGGAATCCAAATAATAATTATTTTGGTAAAGAATGGTCTCCTCAAAAAAGATGCACAGAAGTTTCTAAACGTTTTCAAACTATTTATGAACGCAATAAATTGAAGTATATGACGGCTGACATTGCTTCCTGGATTTCTGACCGTGAAGTTCAGGTTGTGTGTAGTGTTAAAGATCAAGGAGCAAGGTGTGAAGAAGATGATCTTCTATTTACTCTTGAGACAAAAGACGACCCCAATGAAGTATTAAAAAATATAGTAGCATTTCGGGAAGAACCACTCAATAATAAACCTTTACTGAGAGGAGAAAAAGCCCCTACTTCTTTTCAGGAAGGAAAGCGAGTCTATTACGATTTAGAAAAGGCATTGCAAGAATCATCCGCAAAACAAAAATCAACTTCAAAACCAGCATTTTGATAGCTGTGTTCATAAATATTTAACTAAAAAATCATCCCTGTTTGGCTCAAAAACTATTATTTCTTGTTGAGAACATCCATGTTTAAATTGATTCAGAAAACTATTAGCGTTATCACAACCACTGCCTTTATTGTAACTACGAATTATGTAGCTTTAGCTCAACAGCAAAATACAGATAACACATCATCTCAAACAATACCCAAGCAAGTCATTTCCGTAGATTCTCCAGAGTATACTAATACTATTAACAGAATCCAAAAACTTTTAACTTATCTTCCTAGCACTCTTAACTTAATACCTACTGTTGGGTCACACAACTACAATTCCACTGTTAGCATAGATACTGCTAAAAAAAATCTCCTAGAAGGAGAAAAAACTCTAGAAATGCTGACAAATCTGGAAGTTTCACAGGGAGAATCATTGGTTATAACTGAACAATCCCTTGACTATAGCCGAGACAGCAACAGCAAATGTATTCCAGCCTCTAAAAATGTAGAGAATAAAGCCGCGATATCTTGTAAAGAGTTAGTTTATGCAACTTTGTGTAAATTAGCTTCAGATGCTGGTGAACAGAATAAAACAATTAGTTACTGCGAACAATACTTTAAAAAATTTGATCAAAACCTTTCCAGCTATTCAAAAACTCAAAGAAATTTAGGATTTGCGGTTTCCCTGAGATGTTCATTTGTGTACGATATTAAGTTTATAGATAAAAGCGGTACGTTAAAATATTGTTCTGATAGTATTAAATATTCTTTTACACTAAAGAACGATTTTGATCCTCCAAGTATGAAGTTCAGTTATATTTTAGCTAATGATTATTTAATTGGAGCTAGTTTGGTAATCAATAGTATATACAGAGAACAAGGTAAATATAATGAAGCTATCAATTTTTTGCAGGAGCAATTACAGGTTATTAAAATTGCTGATTCAACTAAAGATGAGATTGATATAGAAGTTGTTTTGCTTCTTAGGTTAGCTCTTTTAGAACTTTTGGGCGATACCTACATGGAAATGGGACTTATTGATAAAGCAATTGAAGCTTACCAAAAAAATAAAAATGAAGGATTGGAACAGCGAGACTCTGTAATTACTGGTAAATATAGTATATACGATACGGAATATACGATTGGTGAAAATAGCGAGAGATTTGTAAGACTACTAACTAGGCTCGGATATGCTTTATTGCGTAAAGGTAATTTTGCAGAAGCCGAAAAAGAATTACTAGCTGCCTTAGAACAGCTAGACAGCGGTGCTGGCTTAGATATACAGGGAAATGATGATGAAAAACTTGCTGTTCAAGATCGTAATAGTTCAGTTTATTCGACACTGCAAAAACTATACATTGAGCAACGTAAATATCCACAAGCTTTAGAATTTGCAGAAAGAGCGCGTTCCTTTGTATTCACAAAGCAGATATCAAGATTTGAACGGGACAAAGGATTTAATGCATTTAACTTTGCTCAAATTCAAGCAGAGGCAAAAGCTCAAAATTCTACTTTTGTCATGTATTCCAAGTTTGAACCTCCGGTTGCCATATTAAATAAGTCTAAACAAGTCAGGGAAGAACTTTTCATTTGGGTAGTTAAACCCAATGGAGAAATACACTTTAATAACGTTGATGTTGCTTCTACATCACTTCATTTAACTTCACAAGCATTTGACAATCAACCTCCAAATAATCAGTTTTGGTTGGGGATAATTACTACTATTATTCTTAGTGGTTTATGTTTTGCCATTTTCAAATCACAAAAGCAACTGAAAGGAAAATATATTACCGTAAGTGTTGTTACTGTTTTATTGCCATTGGCTTTAGTTGGTTGTCAACAGGCTAGTTTAGAAGCTCAGAAACAAAATAATAGCTCTAGTGTTTTAGACTTGGTACGTGGTACTTATACATCTTTAATTAAATCTGATAGTCCTATTAACAATAGTAGTTGCACCTCTCAAAAAGCTTGTCTGGAGCAGTTGTACCAAACTCTGATTCAGCCTATCGAACAATACCTTCCAGACAACCCAGAGGCACACGTTATCTTTTTCCCATATAGAGAGTTGTATACAATTCCTTTTGCTGCGCTCAGGGCAAAAGATGGTAAGTATTTAATAGAAAAGAATACAATTCACATTGCGCCTTCAATTGAAGCACTGAATCTTTTAAAAGTTAGAGCCGAGAAAAATCCTTTCTTACCATCTGAAAATTTGGTAGTAGGCAATCCTGTAATGCCAAAAGTAACCTTGAGCGGTTTATTATCTAAATCCATTACCCCAGAATCTTTACCAGCTACGGCAACGGAAGCACAAGCAATTGCTAATTTCTTCAATACTTCACCCCTGATTGGGGAACAAGCTACTGAATCAACTGTATTAAAGCAACTTGGTAATGCTAAGTATATTCATCTTGCTACTCATGGTTACCTCGATGTTATCATTAAGGATAGCTTTAATCCTACTTCTGTATTAACTTTAACTCCTGCTAAAGACAATGATGGGCTGTTGACAACTGAAGAACTTTATCAAGTTCCCTTAGCTGGTGAGTTAGCAGTGCTTAGTGCTTGTAATACTGGTGCTGGAGAAATTACTTCTGAGGGAGTTCTGGGATTAGCTCGTCCTTTTTTAATTGCAGGAATTCCTAGCGTCGTCGCTTCTCTGTGGTCAGTTCCTGATGCCCCTACAAAAGATTTGATGATTCAGTTTTACGAAAATCTCAAGACTAATCCTGATAAGGCAAGGGCTTTGCGACAAGCCATGATTGCCACCATGAAACAACATCCTGACCCAGTTGCATGGGCTGGATTTTCACTCATTGGTCTTGCACAACAGCCACTATCAACTTTAGCTCCCTCCCAAAAAACGCAAATAGTCGGACAGGTCTCATGTTCCGGGATAATTGGTGATTCTCTCAGTAGTGGAAGACCCATGAAAAAAGCAACACTGGAATCAACTGATCAGGGCTTTAACCTACGTATTATAGAGTTAGGAGCAGAACATTTATTAGAGCTTGATAATAACCTTGTTGTGCAAGCCGCCAGTACAGATGGTGGTGATTGGAATTTAGTTGCTTATAACAGTGCTAAAGAGCCAGTTAAAATTAACCAAGATGGTTCTTTTAATATTTGGATGATGGTGTCTACACGTAGCGTTTGTGGTTTTAGTGGCAAATTAGAATTTCTAGGAGATGCAAAGAGCAAATTATTTAGTAACTAATGCAGTGCTGGATTTGCCTTGGAATAGTATGATTTTTATCGGCAATACCCAGAAGGATGAGTGCTGATGATTGGAACTATTCTCAAAGGCCGATACAGCATAATTAAGCAAATCGGTGGTGGTGGCTTCGGCGAAACCTACATTGCTGAGGATAATGATATTCCCAGCACACCCAAACCTAAATGTGTCGTCAAACGTCTCAAACCCCAAGTTGTCAACTCAGAGGTTATCCGCCTGTTTGAACAAGAAGCTAAGGTCTTGTTGGATCTGGGGAATAATCACGATCGCATACCTAAACTTCACGCTTATTTCGAGTTAGGTAGTCAATTCTTTCTGGTGCAAGACTTGATTGAGGGTCAAGACCTCAGCCATGAACTACTGCCCGGTAAACCTTGGCAAGAAGCCGATGTAATCACACTTGTTATCGAAATTCTCAGCCTCATCTCTCACATCCATCAACACCAACCCCCGACTATCCACCGTGACATCAAGCCTGAGAATATCATTCGTCGAGCTTCTGATGGCAAACTCGTTTTAATTGATTTTGGGGCTGTTAAACAAATCACAACTTTACAAATTAACGCTCAGGGACAAACAATTTCTACCGTCTGTATTGGGACTCCTGGCTATATGCCGAACGAACAGGCTTCTGGTAGACCCCGTCTGTCCAGCGATGTTTATGCGGTGGGTATGATTGCTCTTCAAGCACTGACTGGTATTTTTCCCCATCAATTCCCCGAAGACCCGGATACAGGAGAAGTTCTCTGGCAAGGCTTTGTTAATCTCAGTCCAGATTTTGCTGCTGTTTTGAATAAAATGGTGCGCTACCATGTCTCAGAACGCTATTCCTCTGCGGTTGAAGCACTGCAAGCACTTTCTTCTCTCAACCAGACAACTGTACACCTTTCACAACAGGTTACACCTATACAAAATACACAAGTAAATTTTTCACAACAGGTTATTATTGAGCAAAATAAAACTTTACATCTTTCACAACCAGTTGTTACTAAGCAAAAGACCTTTCCTTTAAGAATAATTACTGTTGTATTTGCTGTGATCACTATGAGTGTTGTTGTCTGTGCTGGTCTATTTCTTCCAGGTTTTGTTTTCGATCACCCCAAAGGCGAAGAACACACACCCTCCAAACAAGAACCTGCATATTAAACATCTTAAGTAGGGTTTGCTGAAAAAGTCTTTTCGTGAGGGCTAGGAGTCACCGAGTCACCGAGTCACCGAGGAAGAATTAGGAGGAGATAAGAATAGTCTCGAATCTGAGAAAGTGATAGGTTTTTAATGGTTTCAATGCTTATTCCTTGCACCTAATTCACTTTTTTAAGCCTGAAACTCTTAATATATCTAGGTTTTTGGTTTATTCAGCAAACCCTATACAAGTATTCAGATATAGCAATCGTTCATACCCAGATCCCCGACTTCTTTTATTGATTAAGCTGTTACGCAGCTAGATCCAATAATCCTAATATTGTTATTTCTTGTAGTGCGGGCATCTTGCCCGCAAGAATTATACAAATTAAATAGACATCTCCGAAAAAGAATAAAATTATGGTATAACAGGATAAAATCGTGGATCTACCCTGAGATTATGAGCAACATAGTAGGGTATATTCATAACAATCCTGAAGAATCACAACGGTTATTAGGACTGCATTATGAACAGCTAAAGCAACTTATAGAGAAAGCAATAGAGCCACATAATAATAAAAAAGAATTGGCAGAATCTAAAAAAGTCAGACTCATTCTGGGAGGAGGTGGACGTAAGCAAAAATTAACCCCAGAGTTGCAAATAATTTTAACATTAACATATTTACGTCATTTGACAACATTTCAGTTACTGGGCATTCAATTTGGCGTAAGTGAGACAACGGCAAATGATACGTTTAACTATTGGTTTCCACTCCTGGGAGAATTATTACCACCAAGTTTAATATCACAGGTAAAAAAAACTCCAACGACCACGAAATTGTTAAAGAACTGTTAACGGAGTTTGAGTTAATCGTGGATAGCTATGAACAGCCTATAGAAAGACCTTCAGAGCATGAGACACAAAAAAAGTATTACTCAGGTAAAAAGAAAACTCATACTAGAAAAAACCAGCTAATTGTCCTACCAAATGGTAAAGATATTGTAGATGTAAAGGCTGGTAAACCAGGTCCCAAAAGTGATATCAGCTTATTTCGTGAAACCTGCCAGGAATTTGAGACCAAACAAAGGTTTAATGGGGATAAAGCTTATGAACCAGAAGAGTCAATTAAAACCCCTCAGAAAAAACCGAAAAAACAAGAATTAACACCTGAACAAAAGTCCAGAAATAAAGAACTAGCATCCGAAAGGATTTTTGTTGAACATTTAATTCGTTTAGTCAAGATATTTAGAGTTGCCCAAGAAAGATTTAGATTAAATGCCCAGAAATATGAACAAATAATCATGACTATTTGTGGGCTTGTAAGATTACGTATTGGTACTTTTATTTTGTAGCTATAGAAAATTGCAAGTTTCCTGGATAAAATCTGCTCTCAGAGGTGTTATTTTTTGGCTAATTCTCAATAGCAGGCATTTTCAGCACTGATTCTAGCGTATAATCTGAGTATCTTTGCACTTAACCTTCATTTCCTCAAAAGCAGTCATGGTGAAGGTTAGATAGTTTTCGGAGATGTCTAATGTTTCAAAATGTTCGCCATATTTTGTTATTAATAAAAAGTTCAAACCTTTATCACATCTGGATGTTCAAAATTAGAAAATTATTTTTGTGATTCCCAGTTTAATGGAAGAGGGTTATCGGATTTGATTTTGGCAATATACATAGGGTGCGTTACGCTTTCGCTAACACACCCTACAATACTACAATCCTACTAAACTTCTGCGTAGGATGCAATACAATCGAGGTTAGGTAAAACCCCCCCTACAGCTTTTGCAATTTAATTGCTGCCTATCATTCAAGTGCATACCGTTATATAAAGATATTATAAAGACCATAGGCATTTATCAGTTATTTGTTAAGTTTTTCAAATTCAGTTGAATTAAGTAGCCATCAGTGCAATAATGACACTGTTACTGAGAACACATAACTAGCCTCAAAAACTCATACACAATTAATTCTTTCTTAAAATTCATGAGCAAGAATTCATTTGTATGGAAATAATTTTCTAGTGCCTATAGATAAATAGCAAATTGAGCATTTGCTGATTTCTCTATTACCCAATTGAATTCAATCTAAATTACCAGGATAGCATTATGCCCAGCAAACTAAATCTCGACGGTGAAACCCTCAAAAAAGATTCAAAAGGACCAAAAGTTAAACAACTACAAGAAATCCTAGAAGCACTAGGAATAGATGTAGGGACACCAGATGGTATTTTTGGCGATGGTACTGCTAATGCCGTGAAAAAGTTTCAAAGTCAAAAGGGTTTGGGAGCAGATGGCGTAGTCGGACCAGGAACTCAGGCAGCTTTAAATAATGCTCTGGGACAAGCAACAAGCAGTGCACCATTATCTACAAGTTCCGGTGGTTCTGCAAAAGGTTTTGGTGGTGTAACCGGCAAACTTCCACTTCCAGCAATTCCTCTCATCAAAGAATTTGAAGGTTGCTATTTAGACGCTTATCCAGATCCCCAAAGTGGTAATTTACCTATCACCATTGGTTTCGGTTGTACTAAAAAAAGAGATGGTAGCAACTGGAAACTAGGCGATAGAATCACCAAACAAGAAGCAGAAGATTTATTAATGACTCAGCTAGAGAATCATTATCTGCCTCTCATGAGAAAAATTCCTTGTTGGGGCAGGTTAAACGCCAACCAACAAGGGGCTATATTAAGCTTTGCTTATAACTTAGGTCCCTATTTCTATGGTTCTTCTGGTTTTGAATCTATGACCAGAGTTTTAAAAGAGGAAAGTTGGGGTGAAATTGAAGCAACTTTCTTGAAATACAGAAGTCCTGGTACTAGCGTGGAAGCAGGATTAAAACGCAGAAGACAAGCAGAAGCTAAACTATTTTTAACTCCTGTTTAGTATAAAATTCAATTGCCTCAATTGCTGCAGAGACGTTCCGCCGGAACGTCTTTACAAGGGTTTAGATATCATCAAAAATCATTTTCATACATCAAATCAGCAACACCAGCCGTTTAGAGTATAGATGCAATTATTTACTATGAGGACGTTGAATAATTATTTCCACGACCCGTCTTTTTGCTTGGGGGTCAATTCCCACTAACCGCACATATTCACCATTGTATTCAGCTAAACAAGATTCTAAGGTAGAAATAGCATCGGATTCACTATTAATATTTAGATTACCACAACTTTGCCAAGAACCTGTACGGAAACGTCTTTCATCAACGTGTTCAACCCCAATTTTACAACCTTGAGATAAAATTTGTCTCACTTGTGCTTGGGTTTCTAAACTTAACTCAGTAGGTTGATTAATTGTAGGTTGACTAACTGGAACTTCCGCAACAGGTGAAGTTATTTGAGAACCTTTTCCACGATTTAAACGATTATATTCATCAACTAAATGAGAAGTTTCTACCCGTTTTTGTTCACCAACCATAAATTTACCAGACTCAATTAAATGAGATAAAGTGAAATCTGGTTTGGTAAATACTGGGGGTCCTTCTAAACTATTAACAACTCGCAAAGAAACATTCTCAAAACCAATTTGATGGATAAAATTGCGGATTTGTTCATCATAAATGCGCGAACGTAAAGCACTAAAAAAGTCAATTGATTGCTGGGGAAAAGTATCAACTAATTGTTCAATTTCCCGTTGTGAAATTCCATCTTCAGCAAAAATTCCCCCTACAATTCCTACCTTATCATCCCGGTTTGGTTCCCAGTAAAATTTCTCCATTCTCCCATCACGAATTAATGGTGCATAGAGAGTAGAAAAATCATTTCCGGTGACAATAATCGGGACACGACATAAAGGATTGGAATCATAACTTCCCGGTAACTGCACATCTGTGGGATTATCAGCAATATTCATCAATGTAGCATTTACCAACTGGGTATTTACTGTATATTGAGTTCCTTCGTCAAAACGTCCCGCACCTGCATCCAAATCATTAATCATCAGTACGCACATTTTCCCCCGCACTTTGATTAATTCTGCGGTTTCCCGATAACGCAGACGTATCAACCGCGCTGGATCTCCCGCGTCTGGACTTTCTAATTCTCCTCCAGATATTAAAGTGACTTCAATACCCATTTTTTCAAAGACTAACTCGCATTGAAAGGATTTTCCCTCTCCTTTGCGGCCATGAATACCTAGAATTAGGGGAACGCGAATCCCAGGAATGTTTAAAAAGTTTTTGGTGATATGAACAGCAAGTTTATCAAGAAAGCTAGGAGCAATATAATAACTCATAGAATTATCCCTGGTGATGATTTATTAAAATTATCATAGATTTTTTTGGTAACAATAGTCAATTAAATGCTAAGTTATACTAGGAATATCCTTATAATTATTGCTATGAAGGATTCATTAATTACCATTACCAAGTTACTAGATGCTGATTTAGAAGCATTGAGAAAAGTTAGTCGAGAAATTTGGTTTACCCATTATCCGACAATTCTTAGCCATGAACAAATCGAATATATGCTAGATAAAATGTATGGAATAGGAGTAATTGAAAATGAAATTTATAACCAAGGGATATTTTATGATCAAGTCTTATATAATTCTAAATTAGTTGGTTATGTATCCTATGGGTCAGAAATAATGGATAACATTAGTTATTTAAAATTATATAAATGTTATTTATTGCCCTCATTACATGGTTTTGGATATGGTCAAAAGATGTTATTTCATATTTACCAAAAAGCGCAAGCAATGAAATTAGAAAAAATAATTCTCAATGTCAATAAAAGAAATCAAAAAGGTATTAAAGCTTATTCTCGATTTGGTTTTGAGATTATTGATAGTCAGGTGAAAGATTTTGGCAATGGCTTTGTGCTGGATGATTATATCATGGGTTACGAGGTTTAATTATTGAGTAGTTTATTGAGTAGGGTGTGTTAGCGACAGCGTAACGCACCAAAAGCTTTTGGAATAATTTGCAATTATGAAGATGCACATAATCAGACCTCCCTGTAGTCCCCCTTAGTAAGCTACGGTGTACAGTCTAATCAAGTTGCCATCTAGGGTTTTAATGCCCCCTAACCCCCAATTCTGGGGGAATAAGAATTTCAAAGTCCCCCAAACTTGGGGG
>NZ_PGEM01000103.1 GCF_002934005.1 Cuspidothrix issatschenkoi CHARLIE-1
CTGACGTGGTTGGTGAGCTTGCCGAATTACACCCTACTAATATGCCAGTTGCGTAAGCCCCATTTTATCATCACTGGCCATAAAACACCACAAAAGTGTCACAATATAGATTGTTAACTTTTTTAAACTCACATTATGAAAGCAATTTGGAATAGTGCTGTTTTAGCCGAAAGCGATAACACCGTAGTTGTAGAAGGAAATCATTACTTTCCTGCTGACGCTATTAACAAGCAATACTTCACAGATAGCAGCACTCACAGCACTTGTTCTTGGAAAGGAGTCGCTAGTTACTACAGTATTGAAGTTGATGGACAAGTTAACAAAGATGCAGCATGGTACTATCCCAGCACAAAGGAAAAAGCCAAAAATATAGAAGGTTATGTTGCTTTCTGGAAAGGTGTAAAAGTGGAAGCTTAAGATCACATCATCTTTGATCTTGAAAATATAGCTAAGGTACTTTCGTGATGTTTTTGGTGGTAATTAAATGTGCATAACCACCAAACTCTTGTAGAGACAATTCATGAATTGTCCCTACGATAATTTTCACTCCTATGTCTATTGTGTCCAAGACCATAGACTACTAAGGATTTTATTCTCGCAAGGAGTCACTATCTCTATATTCTCTATCACAGAGACTCAGCCGCATCTTTTCTAGGATTGATAATGGGGAATTTTCTTCTTCCTTCTAACTCGATGAGTGGGAGAGGCTTCAACTGCTAATTCCTAACAATATCCGACTTAGAGAGGAAATAGCACCTTAAATGTTCGGTTATACCACTTTCTGCTTTCACACTAATGACTATAATTTCGTACATATAGCGTGCAATGTCTGCTATACCCACCATTAGCTGCCCTGGCAAACAAGAGGTGAAAACCTGTGTACCAATGGATTTTACCAAGTCTCAAGGAAGTTTTATCCGCAAGTCAATCTCATCATGCTGAGTCTTTTCCAGCAAAAGCAGAACAGCAATGGCGTGTGAGTTTGGCCGCTACAGAAAATTTACTGCGGAAAACTTTAGCTACGAATGCACCTGATACTATACAAGGTTTGGTATTAGCTGCACCTGCACCTTTATTTAGTCATCCCCAACTGACACAACAGGTACAAAGGTTAACTTTTACAGCTAAACCTTTTAACCCTTTGGCATTGATGCCATTTGATATGTCCTCAGTAATGGCGCAAAATATCAATCATATAGAAACCATTACTCCCCATAGTCCCACTTGCCAAGAGTCTATTTTACCTTTATTACCTGCTGATCCTCTCGGCGCGGAACAGTTTTGTTTAGTTTTTACAGATAAATTTAGATTAGTTTTGGTTTTGGCTGATAATCAAAATGGCAAAAAAGAGTTTTTATTTTCCTTTGAACCGGAGATAGTTAAACAAGCTTGGCAAGCTTTAGGTGCTAGGATAGTTTTGACTAATCCAGAATTGTTTGCTGATTTAGATATTCAAGTCCAAAATTATCCTTTAGTTGCGCCAGATTACCAAATTATAATTCAATTTAGTCAGTTATTATTGCAAGAATTAACTATTACAGAAAGTAATCCAGTTACTTATAATTCAGTACCATGTCATGCCCCTACTTCACCGCCCAAACCTGCACCTCGGCCTGATGTGGAATTGTTACAAGCTTTTGCCCATGAAGTTCGCACGCCGTTAACAACTATTCGGATGATGACGAGGTTACTATTAAAGCGTCAGGATTTACCTGTAAATGTGATCAGTCGTTTAGAGGTTATTGATCATGAATGTACTGAGCAAATTGATCGGATGGAGTTATTATTTAAAGCGGCAGAATTAGAAAATTTATCACAACCTTCAAAATTTGCTAATTCCCAATTGACACCCATGTGTTTAGATGAGGTTTTACAGCAAAGTATTCCCCGTTGGCAACAGGCAGCAACTCGCCGTAATTTAACTTTAAATGTGGTTTTACCTAAACAACTACCTACTGTAGTGAGTAATCCTGCTATGTTTGATCGGGTACTGACGGGGTTAATGGAAAATTTTACCCGCAGTTTGCCTCCTGGTAGTTGTATTCAAGTGCAAGTTATGACTGCTGGTGATCAGTTAAAATTGCAATTAACACCTCAGTTTGACTGTGAAAATAAAAACTATACGGCCACTCCACCTATTCGTAAATCTTTAGGTCAATTATTAATGTTCCAACCAGAAACGGGGACTATTAGTTTAAATATGTCTGCAACTAAGCATTTATTTCAAGCTATTGGTGGTAAATTGATTGTCCGTCAACGTCCTCAAAATGGGGAGGTTTTGACTATTTTCCTGCCTTTAGAAGTTAGTAGAATTGAATAGAATTTAGGCTATTTTTGATATTTGTGAAATATTGAAAATTAGAGTAGCTACCATAAATCTAACTTCCTCTCGTGAGTATTTTTAGAATTTTTTGTAATTTATATTTTCCCATTATATCATGTCCGCCCAATCACCAATTACCCATTACCAGCCTCAACATATACAGCATATTTTATTCAAATGAGGTACAACCATAATCAAACTTTTGTGGTGCGGGCATCTTGCCCGCAAAATCTGTCCACATACGCGAACGACAAGCTCAGTACAAGTCTTGCCCGCAAACTGCTGTATATGCTAGGAATATATTCGACAGTTTACCTCTGTGAGGACAAAACTTGATAATTTTTGGCAGTAGTTTTTAAAGAA
>NZ_PGEM01000104.1:0-43088 GCF_002934005.1 Cuspidothrix issatschenkoi CHARLIE-1
TAACTAAAAAGATATATCAAAATGTGCCAGTTTTAGAAAATGAGAAAACAGGAATTAACCCCTGGGGTATTTCATTTATGCGTATGTTTGACATGGCTAATGATAGCGGGTTATTTCACACCCAAGATCCCCAACAAGATCCCGGACTTCTCAAAGAAGTCCGGGATCTGAACACCTCACCACAAGATCCCGGACTTCTCAAAGAAGGGGATCTGAACACCTCACCACAAGATCCCGGACTTCTCAAAGAAGGGGATCTGAACACCTCACCACAAGATCCCGGACTTCTCAAAGAAGTCCGGGATCTAAACACCCCACCACAAGATCACCACAAGATCCCGGACTTCTCAAAGAAGTCCGGGATCTGAAACACCACAAGGAGATGTAAAAATGCCACAAAGAAAAACACCATTAAAATCTGATAATTTTTACCATATTTATAATCGTGGAAACAACCGGCAAAACATTTTTTTTGAACGGGATAACTATATATATTTCTTAAAACTAATCAAACTACATCTTATCAATCATGTAGATATTTTAGCTTATTGTTTAATGCCCAATCATTATCATTTTCTACTATATTTAAAAGATGAAAACCTATCTGACGCAATGAAATCACTTTCCGTAGCTTATACAAAAGCAATTAATAAAAGGTTTAATCGTTCAGGAGTATTATTTCAAGGACGTTTTCAAAATATTCATGTTGCGGAAACAGAACATTTAGTTAATCTTGTCCGTTATATTCATTTAAACCCCATCAAAGCGCGAATAGTTGATAAAATAGAAGAATGGGAATTTTCCAGTTATTTAGAATATGCAGGACTAAGACCAGGAAAACTACCTGCAATGAACTATATTAAAATGGAAATAGATAATGAAACAGAATATCGAAAATTTTTAACAGATGACAAATTACCTCATAGCGATAACTTTCGTAAACTCCTACTTGATGATGACTAAGATACCCACGTCCTGGATACCCAGATCCCGGACTTCTCAAAGAAGTCCGGGATCTAAACACATTAAAAACTAAAAGTTAATATTATTTTGTCAGAATCAGGATAACCAGGATTATAGGATGTACAGGATGTTATTTGGAAATAATCAAATATGAAAAGATTAAATTATGTTAAAAAGATTATTCAACTAGGCAATTTATTAATACAATTATTTAATCATCAAAAAACATCCTGTGAATCCTTTCATCCTGGATATCCTGATTCTGACGAAATAATTACAAGTTATGAACAGAGAATATTTAATTAACTTCCTCAAAAAAAACTTAATCACCATAAAAAGTTATGGTGTAACTTCCTTAGCTTTATTTGGTTCTTATGCAAGAGATGAAGCAAAAACTACTAGCGATATTGATTTATTAGTAGAATTTCAAGGGAAAGTTACCTTTGATAAATATATGGACTTAAAATTTTTCTTAGAAGATAACTTATCTTTATCTGTTGATTTAGTGACTAAAAAAATGTTGAAACCTCAAATTATTGATGCTGTAGAAAAGGACGCTATTTATGTCGCGTAGCTTAAAACTTTATTGCAATGATATTTTAATTAGTTGTGATAAAATTCTCCGTTATACTCAATTACCAATTACCAAAAATACGAATTATGAAAATCCCAGTTAAACTTCAAGAACTCATCCCACAAACAGAAGCAGCAATTCTATCAATTAGTACCCTCCTGGGACAAAACTTAGCATTGGTTGACTGTACAAATGTTGTTGAACTCACCCCCGAACAACTAAACCTAATTTTCACCCATATTCCCCCAGAGTGGGACTATCCAGAAATCGCAGAAATCTTTAATACCGACACCCTCACAGAAACCTTTACCAACCAATTAATAGCACATATTGATCAACGCTTAGGACGCACACCCCAACCTTCTACAATTACCAATTACCAATCATCAATTACCGATTCTCTTGATATATTCAACTTCCGTAATCAAATTATAGGCGATTATCGCCGTTATATAGAAAGCTTCTTAAAAATCCGTGATCATAAAGTTAGAGAATTTGTCAATCAAGAACTTGAAAAAGGACAACTTTGGACAAATCCCCTAGTACAATTAAATCCTAAATATCGTCCTGGTGCAACGGTCAATGAATTAGTTAATAACGGTATTCTCCATCCTGATTGTATTGCATATTTTTCTAGAAACGGTCAACCTTTTAAGTTCCACTACCACCAAAAACAAGCTTTTGAAACTGCCCAAAAACAAGAACCCTACATATTAACAACGGGTACAGGTTCAGGTAAAAGCATGACATATCTTGTCCCCATTTTTGATGACTTATTGCGACATCCAAAAATTAAAGGAGTGAGGGCAATATTAGTATATCCGATGAATGCCCTGATCAACTCCCAAGAAGAAGAATTAAAGAAATTTCTTAATAACGTTCCTAATAGTCATATTCGCGTTGCTAAATACACCGGACAAGAGATTCCAACCATAAAAACGGAAATCCAAAATAACCCGCCCCACATATTATTAACTAACTACGTGATGCTGGAATTAATGCTTTCCCGCACACAAGAAGAAAAATTTGTTGCATCCCCAGAATTAAAATTTTTAGTATTAGATGAACTGCATACTTATAGAGGTAGACAAGGAGCAGATGTAGCCATTTTAATTAGAAAACTCCGCCAACGTTGCGGAAAAATTGGGAATAATGGAAAGTCGGGAAATAATAACAATTACGAATTATTATGTATTGGTACAAGTGCTACCATGTCCACAGAGGGAACACGCGCACAACGTCGTCAAGTAGTTGCAGATGTAGCGAGTAAATTATTTGGTGTCGAAATTAAACCTGATAATGTTATTGATGAAACCCTAGAACGTTCCATCGAACGTTCTGAACCTACCATTACAGAACTACGAGAAAGCATTGAAAAAGGTTTACCACCAGAGACAGAACAAACATTAGAGAATTTCCAAAACCATCCTGTAAGTTACTGGATAGAAATGACCTTTGGTTTAGAAGATAAACAAGGTCATCTTGTCCGACGTACACCCATCACCCTAGAAGTAGGTGCAGAAGCATTAGCTAATGAAACTCAACTTACCCCAGAAACTTGTCTCCATATCCTCAAACAGATGTTTTTATGGGGAAGTAAAGTTAAAGGTTTAGCTTTTCGACTTCATCAATTTATCTCCCAAGGTGGTAGCGTTTACTCTACCATTGAAAGTCCCCAAAAACGCTTCCTCACCCTAGAAGGACAATATACCACCACAGAAGAACGTTTACTTTATCCCCTCGTCTTTTGTCGGGAATGTGGACATGATTATTATGTAGTAAATTACAATAACGACAAACAAATAGTTTTTCCCCAACTTCCCACAGCATTAGATATGAGTCCCGAATATACTGATATTCAAGCTGGTTATATTACCTTAGATGAACCAGGACTTTGGGATGCTTATAAAGATGAAGAAAGACTTCCTGACTCCTGGTTTACCGAAACCAAAAAGAAAGGACGAGTTCCTAAAAAAGATTATGCTAAATTCATTCCCCAAAAATTACAAATTCTCCCCAACGGCAAAGTTACCACTTCCGCATTACAAGGTAAAACTTGTTGGTTTGTTCCTAGACCATTTCGCGTGTGCTTAAATTGTGGTGTAGTTCATGATGGAAAGAAAAACGAATTTTCTAAACTTTCCCGCTTGAGTAGTGAAGGACGCAGTACCGCTACAACTCTCCTCTGTTTATCCACTGTCAGCCGTTTAAAACAAGTTTTCACAGGGGAAAAAGCCCAAGCTGCCAAAATTCTTAGTTTCACCGATAACCGCCAAGATGCCTCATTACAAGCCGGACATTTTAACGATTTTGTGCAAACCAGTTTTTTACGTGCTGCTTTATTAGGTGCATTGCGAAATAAAGGACAACTTACTCATGGTGAATTAGTGAGTGAAGTTATTAAAGAAATGGGAATATCTCAAAAAGATTATTCTCAAGAACCAGCAGAATTTAATCCTGGTAAACGCAAAAATGAAAAAGCTTTTCAAGACTTAATTGAATATCGTCTTTATGAAGACTTACGCAGAGGATGGCGTATTGTTCAACCTAATTTAGAACAGTGCGGACTTTTGGTAATTGAATATGATGGTTTAGAGGAAATTTGTACAGATAAAGCTATTTGGAATAAACACCGTCATCCAGTTTTATTACAAGCAACTCCTCAAGAAAGATTGACTGCTGCCCTAGCTTTATTAAATCATCTCCGTCGGGAATTAGCTATTGATGCTAAGTTAATTAATGGTGAGGAAATTCCTTTTTTACGGAATATTTCTCAAGCAATTAAAGAACCTTGGGTATTTGATGAAAATGAACAATTGCATTTTGCCAAATTTGCAATTATTGATGGTAATTATAAACCAAAATCTCAACAAAAAGCCCCGGTAAAATTAACCAGTAGAAGTAAAGTGGGGCTGTTTTTACGTTCTCCTAAAGCTTGGTCATTACGCAGTGAATCATTAACGGAAATAGAGTACAACAGTTTAATTAGTACCTTCGTTGCAGCCTTAGCTGATGGTGGTTTTTTAACTACTAAAAATGGTATTCAATTACAAATTAGTTCCCTAGTATGGAAATTTACAATATTAACTGAAATTCCTCCCGACCCTCTTTCGTCTAAGCGGTTACGGGGTCAAGAGGATGGAAAAATACCTGTTAACAGATTCTTTCAAGAATTGTACCAAACTAATGCCCAAACTATTCAAACAATGGAAGGACGAGAACATACAGGACAAGTTAAAACTAAAGACCGTCAAGAACGGGAAGAAAGATTTAGAAAAGGAGAATTAGCGAGTTTATTCTGTTCCCCAACAATGGAATTAGGTATAGATATTTCAGATTTGAGTGTAGTTCATTTGCGGAATGTTCCCCCCAGTCCTGCAAATTATGCCCAACGCAGTGGACGCGCGGGACGTAGTGGACAGGAAGCATTAGTTATTACCTATGCAGCTATTGGTAGTGGACATGATCAATATTTCTTCCAACGTCAACAGCAAATGGTAGCTGGTGCTGTTGCTCCACCCAAGTTAGAATTAGCTAATCAAGATTTAGTTCAATCCCATGTTTATTCAATTTGGTTAGCACATACAGGAGTCTATTTAGATGACGCTATGAACAAAATTCTTGATTTATATGTTACTGATTATCCCCTGAAAGAAAGTATCCGTCAACAATTAATACTTAGTCCGGCTAAATTAGCTGAATGTCTGCAAGCTACTCAGTCAATACTTGCAGATACTTTTTGTCAAAGTGATTTACAAAAAGCTTCTTGGTATTCTGTGCATTGGCTACAATTTACCTTAGAAAATGCCCTAAATACCTTTGATAAAAAATGCAAGCGGTGGCGTGAACTTTATGATGGTGCTGTCAAACAAAGAGATCAGGCTAACATCATAATTAGTCGTTCTGCTGCTGGTTATGTTACCGATGAAGAACGTAAAAATGCTGAAGCTCAAGCACGAGAAGCGCAACGACAAATAGATTTACTGGTAGGACAAAACCAAGGTAAAAGTAATAGCGAATTTGAATTTTATCCCTACCGCTACTTTGCTGCTGAAGGATTTTTACCAGGGTTTAATTTCCCCCGTTTACCTGTGAGAGCATTTATCCCCACTAATGATGGAGGTGACTTTATTTCCCGTCCCCGTGTTGTCGCTTTAAGGGAATTTGCACCCAACAACATTATTTACTATGAAGGTAGTAAATTCATGGTGTCAAAAACTAAAGTACCTGTGGGTGGTATTGAAAGTCAATATCAACAAGTAAGCTGTTGTTTTAATTGTGGTTATTTCCATCGAGATGATTCCCGTGATAACTGTGAAAACTGCGGGGCAAAAATTAAACCTGATAGTCTGCAAAACCTAGCTAAATTAAATCGTGTATTGTCAATGGACACAGTATTTACTCGCAGAAGAGAACGTATTACCTGCGATGAAGAAGAAAGATTGAAATATGGTTATAACATTACTACCCATTTCCGTTATGCACATCAAAAACAAGAATCTGCTACAGTTCTAGCAGCAGATAATACACCACTATTCAAATTAACCTATGGAGCTACAGCAACTATTTGGCGCATTAACAGAGGACTGAAGAAAAACACCGAAGAAAGAGGGTTTAAATTAGATACTAAAACAGGTATTTGGGGAGATGCAAAAAATAATTTACAACCCAACTCACTACCAATAAATTTACCTCTAGAAACGTTACATACTGAAGTAAATTTAATGGTAAGTGACACTTGCAATATTCTGGTAATTGAACCTGTAATTGAATCTTTAGATGTGAGTCAAGACAACAAAGAAGCGTTTATTGCCACACTCCAACATACTCTAGAAACAGCTATTCAAGCAGTTTATAAATTAGAACCAGATGAACTGGACTCGGAAAGATTAGGAGAAGGAAAATACTTGCTATTTTGGGAAGCATCAGAAGGTGGTGCAGGGGTTTTATCTCAACTATTAAAACAAACGGATGCTTTTATCAAAGTTGCCCATGCTGCTTTAGATATCTGTCATTTTCAAACACCAAAGGATAGTTGTGTACAAGCTTGCTATGAATGTTTACTTTCCTACAGAAATCAATTTGACCATCCCTTAATTAATCGTCATCTAATTAAACCTTTATTAGATGAACTACAAACAAGTACCGTAGAAATATCAGATATAGACCGCAGTGAAAAATATCAAAAGTTGCTTTCCCAAACAGATCCCAACTCTGATCTGGAAAGGGAAGTTTTACAAGTAATATATGAACGGGGGTATAAATTACCGGATGCTGCACAATTATTAATTCCTGAAGCTAATTGTAAACCGGATTTTGTGTATAAAGAAGAGGCGATCGCTCTCTTTTGTGATGGTTCAGTTCATGATAGCCCCGAACAGCAAAAGCAAGATAAAATTCAGCGCGATAATCTCATATATAATGCTAGTTATCAAATTTTAACTCTGCGGTACAATGAAAATTGGCGTGAGAAGTTGGAGATTTTGGCGAGTTTGTAATTTGAACGTAAAAAATTTTGATTTAGGGGAGGTTTAACAATTTATAGCAATAGACAAACGCTATCGCACTTGTTCATGCCCAGATCCCCGACTTCTTTTATTGATTGTGTCCATAAATGATAAATTGCTCATAGGAGTCGGGGATCTTTTTGCCTCATTCTACTTCTTTTTCTAGCTTGTCCCCTCGTTCAAGTTCCCAAAGAATTTGATTACCTTCACGTCTTACCCGTGAAACTATCCAATTTCGCCAACGCCATTCATCTCCCCGGCTGGTAACGGCGCTAGAATGGACACCCATGAGGTCTGCTAATTCAGAACTGGTGATGAGATAGCCTTTTTCAGCAATTTCGTCTGCTATACGCAAGGTTTCTACCAAGTGACGAAGTTGTGAAACCCTGATTTCAGTAGGTTGTTCATTGCCTGTAGCCGCATTTGGCCCGGTAAATGGTTCCATAGTGGTAATATTTGATGCAGCAGAACTGCTTTGCAGTGTATTTTTATTAATTATTGTAGAGTTTATTGGATAATCAGATACTTTTACTACGCTTATTTCGCTATTTTTTGGTAAAGTTTCATTAAGCATTTGTGATACTAACTGTTGTAACTTGGGGATTTTGCCATTGGCAAAGGAGCGAGCGATCGCATCACAGCGTTCGTTACCAATATTACCAGAATGTCCCTTAACGTATTCCCATTTGACTAATTTGCTATTTAGTTCATCTAAAGTTTCTAAGAGGTCTTGGTTTTGTACAGGTTTACCATCTGACTTTTTCCAGCCGTTCTTTTTCCAACCTTTCACCCATTTGGTTACACAATTAATCAAATATTCGCTATCGGTATGCAGACTAATAGGTTGATTTTGTCCAGAAGATTTAAAAAATTCCAAGGCGGCGATCGCTGCTTGCATTTCCATTTTATTATTAGTGGTGTGCTGGGATGAATTACCCATTTCATGCACCGAACCATCATTAAAATAAACTACCGTACCCCAACCACCAGGGCCAGGGTTGCCTGTGCAAGCACCATCTGTATATATACTTTGAATTAGACGTTGACTAGACATAAAAGTATTCAACCGTAAAGGACAATAAAGAAAAAGTGACGTTGGATATCATCAAAAATCATTTTCATACATCAAATCAGCAACGCCAAACTTCTCGATTGTAACAACATAGCGATCGCAATTTCCACATCTTCCATAGCTACACTTTCCGTAATTTCTAACTTTAAACTGCGGCTATCTAAGCCCCATAATCAGTGTATATTTTTATAACTTTGATAGTTTATACTATTCTAGAAAAGCTTAACTTGTTTTGGAAATGTCGTCAATTTTTTTTCCGCCAGTTATTCAACAAATTGATAATGAAATTGTGACTAATGCAGGTGTTAAGTTATATATTTTACGCTTAGATATCATGCACCCCAAAATTAACGGTAATAAATGGTATAAGCTAAAATATAATCTTTTAGAAGCTAGAGAGAAAAATATTTCTACAATTCTCACCTTTGGTGGTGCTTATTCTAACCATATTTATGCTACTGCGGCCGGGGGAAATATTTTTGGTTTCCGCACCATTGGCTTAATTCGTGGAGAAGAAAATACACCCTTAAATCCTACTTTACAATTTGCTACAGAACAGGGGATGGAATTAGTCTATATTGATCGGCACACATATAAAAAACGCCATACACAGGCATTACAAAATCAGTTAAAACAGCAATTTGGAGAGGTATTTATTATTCCTGAAGGTGGTTCTAACTTAAATGGTATGCGGGGTTGTATAGAAATATTACAAACAGTGAAAGGATTTAATACTATTTGTTTAGCTTGCGGTACAGGAACAACCTTAGCAGGAATCGCACTTTCATTAAATCAAGAACAAAAAGTGATTGGGTTTCCTGTTTTAAAAGATGGAGATTTTCTCAATCAAGATATCAATAACTTATTAACAAATTATCTTAATTCTGGCTTACCGACACCAGTTAATTCTCCCGCCCCTTGGCAACTGGTATGTGATTATCATTTCGGAGGTTATGGGAAAGTAACGAAAGAATTAAAACTATTTTGTCAGGATTTTCAGACCCAATATGATATCCCTTTAGATTATATTTATACGGGAAAAATGTTTTATGGAGTCATGGATTTAATTGCAAAAGGCTTTTTAAAATCACAATCTTTGTTATTAATCCACACTGGTGGGTTACAGGGTAATCTGGGTTTACAAGGTTCTCTCTCCCAGCATTAGGGATTTGCAAATGAAAAAATATTCAATTTAGGACTTACGCAAGATGTAACTGCAACCCTGATTATTTTGTAGGGGTAATTCATGTAGCTTGCTTCCCGAAGGGTATTACCCCTACTTTCGTTCTATTTTGCGTAAGTCCTGCAATTAATTCTTGTGGGTTAGACATCTGGCCTAATCTTCAACTTGGATGGGCTTCTAGCCGATCCCACAAGATTGGATAATTTATTTCTTGAAAGTTTGAACATCTGCTTCTATCTTGATTTAGCAAGAACAATCCTAATAATTGTTTGTTTTTCAGGGATACTTTCAATGGAAAACTCTCCTCCATGGAGTTCTACCAACTTCCTAGCAATTGATAGCCCTAAACCTGAACCCTGTTGTTCATGAATTTTACGTTCAAACTGCACATAAGCACCAAGATTTGTAATTTCTTCCTGGGTCATACCTCTGCCGTAGTCAATAATAAATAAATGAAACTTATTATTACTAACAAAGCCTCTAATTTTCACTGGGGTATTTGGCTGAGAAAACTTAAAAGCATTATCAATTATTTCTTCAACTATTTTACTCAACTTAGCAGAAGAGATATTGACTATTGCTTCTTGAATATCTATACTTAAATCTGCTAATCTATTCACCTTTTCTGAAATTTTTACTGCTATATTTTCAATAATTGATTTGATATAACTTTTACATCCATTATTACGAAGTTCAGCAATTTTTTGAGGGTCAGATGCTAATAATTCTAAGTCTGCATACATCAGAAAATTTAGAGTTAATTGATGCAGTCTTAATCCTGAGTCATGAATTGATTTTAACATTTCTAAATTTTCTTCATTAGCTAATAATCCCCCATCTTCAATCAATAACTTGGATAATTTGATAATATGATTCAAAGGAGTATTAATTTCATGGGGAAGGGATTGACTAATAGAAGTGCTTAAATTCTTCAGTTTTTCTTCAGTTTGTTTTTCAGCTATAGATTGTTTTTCCAGTCTCGTAGTAATTGCTTGTAGTAGTTCATCTGGTTGGAAAGGTTTAGTGAGATAATCATCAGCACCAAGTTCCATCCCTCGGCGTAAATCTGACCACTCTGATTTGGCAGTTAAGAAAATTAAAGGAATTGTTGCCGTATAACTATCTTGACGCAGGTGATATAACACACCATACCCATCTAATTCAGGCATCATCAAATCACAAAGAACCAAATCAGGATGTTGATTTTTAGCTATCTCCAGACCTACCAAGCCATTTTCGGCAACTAGCGTATCAAAGTCGAATAAATGCAATATTTCACGGATATTCTCTCTAATTTGATTTTCATCTTCAATAATTAAAATGGTGACCATTTTACTCTCCCACTTACTCTCATATACATATATAGAAATTTGCTGGTAATAACACTTAAGCTTATACTATTCAGCATATACTTCCTCTGCATTCTATTGTATCGCATCTGACATACAAATGGTACCACCAATTCCACTAGAATGTCTCTGAGAAGGGTGAGTTCGGTGAGGGCTTGGTTAAATTCGATTACTTGTGTGTAGACCGTAGCTAAGGGGAGGATGGTGAAGCCGGGGGGTAAATTATATGCAACTTTACAAAGAAATGGTATGACATCAATTTATAATTTATGGACACAAAAAATAAAAGAAGTCGGGGATCTTATTTCCTCAATGCTATAGCACCCAGATCCCCGACTTCACTGAATTTTGACTAGGACAAATGCAAGTAATCAAACGCTGTACTCAGTAAATGATGAGTCACAGGTAAACTATCCACTACCATTCCCAAACACAATAGCATCATGTAGGAAATGGAATACAAAAACAATTCCCGCGCTATGGTTTTATCTTCGGGATTTTGTAACAAGCGCCAAGACTTATGGACAAATACCCCACCTAACGTTAAGGCAATAACAGCATAGACAATGCCACTAGCGTGTAAGGGATAAAACAATAAGATTGTAGCAGTTACGGTAATTACCGTATAAAACCAAATTTGCCGTACAGTTGCCTTATCACCCGCTACCACAGGTAACATCGGTATTCCCACCTTAGCGTAATCATCACGAATCATTAAAGCCAAAGCCCAGAAATGGGGTGGTGTCCACAAAAAGACGATCGCAAAAATTAGCCAAGCTGCCCAGCTTAAAGTATCTGTCACCGCCGCCCAACCCACTAAAGCGGGAATCGCCCCCGCAGCACCGCCAATAACGATATTCTGAGTGCTATGGCGTTTAAGCCAGTGAGTATAGACTAAGACATAGAAAATGATGCCAGAGAAGGCTAAAAAGGCAGCCAGGAGATTGGCGAAAACTGTGAGGAGAGTAAAAGAAAGTACAGCTAGAGCGATCGCAAAAATCAAAGCATCACGGGGTTGTACCTTACCCGAAGGCATGGGACGGTGGCGGGTGCGCTCCATATCGTAATCTATATCTCGGTCATAGATACAGTTAATGGTTTGGGCGCTGGCCGCTGCTAAAGTGCCACCGATCATCGTGATAATTAACAACCAGGGATCTACCTCACCCTTAGCGGCGATCCACATACTCCCAGCAGTAGTAATTAACAGCAGGGGAATAATTCGGGGTTTAGTCAGTTGGTAATAACTTTGAACGACTTGGAGAAATGTGTCGTGGTGACGACGAGAGACATTAGTCTCAATCATGTTAGGTCTTTTTCCTTATGTTTCAAGAACTGATCTGCTATGGCAGGAGTCACCGATTCTGAAGGGCTTGTATCGAAAATTCCCAATCCAAAATCTAAAATCTAAAATTCTTCGGTCAACCTTGGTCTAGTTTGCGCCATGACTTGCTGTGGTGAGCGCGGCCTGTACTTCCCGATGAGTTAACCAATCCCGGATGGATAAAACCGTAAATACCACCAAAGTACCGAGTAAAGTTGCACCAATAGCTTGATGAGAAACAGTGAGAGGTTCAACTTGTAGATGTAACCTGAAGGTGGCCACACCCAATAACAGTTGTAAAATCAACAAGCCACCAGCCATATTTGCCAGTTTCCGCAACACAGGATGCAATGCGGGAGTCCGCCAAGACATAAAAACGACTGCCAAAGTAGCGATAGTTGGTGGTACTAAACCAAAAATATGGCTGTACATCACATCACAAAGCTGATCCCCGGCAAAACATTGATGCAAAGCCCAGCGAGAACCAACTAACGCACCCAGTAAACTTTGTAAATAGACAAAAACAGCAGCAGTAAAACCCACTAGGGGTAACTTGCCCACCGTTCCCGTTCCTTGATAGGGAGTCAGACCTGTACCGATAATTAACAAAGTGGTGAAAAATAGTAGTGCTGTTCCTAAATGGGCGGTAACAATATCAAACCGCAACAATTCAGTTACAGTTAGTCCTCCCAAAATGCCTTGGAAGACAATTAAAAATAGGGCAAATGTAGATGCCCAGGGTAGCCACTTGGGTAAAGAGGTACGATGCCACCAGGATAGACTGCCTAGAGCGATCGCACTCAAGCCAATTAAAGCTGCATCTAGGCGATGAAACCACTCCAAAAACACTTGGAGATTCATTTGCTTGGCTGGAACTAATTCCCCATAGCACAAAGGCCAGTCAGGACAAGCCAAACCAGCATTCATCACTCTGGTGGCACTGCCTATAGCCATCAAAATTAAGGTGGCTACGCATATTTTCCACACCAAGTGACGAATCATATCCTGGGGCTGTTTTGCAATTGAAGCCTCTTCATTTTGTTGTTCTAGGACAAACTCGTTCATTAACAATACCTTCTGAGGTGCTTGTGCTTGAAGTTGAAAATTTTCTATTTTGAGTTAATACCAATCTCTACTCACCCTAACCACGCGGTCAGAATCTCGAAATCAGCTTTCCCTTATACTTTGGATCACTTTAGCTAGTTTTAGCTGTAAGATTTTGTGCTTTTTGCAGATGGAAATGATTAATCAATGGGAATTCAGGGGATTTTCTAAAATTTTCCTTAAATTTTTTTACTAAAGGTCATCTATTATTTGCAGGTTGTACAACTTATCTCTCTTGTACTCAAAATTGTGATCTTAATCGAAAAAATTAATAAAGATTTCAGACCAACGGATAATATATCGGATAGGCTGCACTACCTTAGTAAATAGAGTCACTCTCATAATTGAAGTCACTTTAAGATCAAGTAGTCAATTCATTAAAAAATAAGCCGTGAAAATTCCAAGTGCAATCTGGACATTACTCATTGGCATTGTCCTCACTCTCGTTAGTATCTGGTATGGTCAAAATCATGGTCTTTTACCTACGGCGGCTTCCGATGAAGCACCTTTGGTAGATGAACTATTCAACGCGATGATGACTGTTTCCACAGGCATATTTTTAATCGTTGAATGTGTTTTAATTTACTCTGTTATCAAATATCGTCGCCGGGCTGGTGATAATGAAGATGGATTACCAATTGAAGGTAATGTGCCTCTAGAAATACTCTGGACGGCGATCCCTGCAATTATCGTTCTGGGTATTTCCATTTACAGTTTTGATGTCTATACCAACATTGGCGGCTTTGATCCCCATGGTGGTCACGGTTCTCCCATGATGGAAGAGTCCATGACTATGCCGGGTACAGCCATGGCTGCCACCCTAGACCATAGATCTGGTAACACAGCAACACCTGTACAGTTCTCAGAGCAACAGAAAACCTCTCCACCACAATTAACTGTTGATGTCACCGGGCTGCAATATGCTTGGTTATTCACCTATCCCGAAACAGGCGTGACCACTGGTGAACTTCATCTTCCCATTGGCAAAACCGTAGAAATCAATATGACAGCTAATGATGTCATCCACGCCTTTTGGATCCCAGAATTTCGCATAAAACAGGATGCCATTCCTGGTAGACAGACAAATCTCCGTTTCACCCCTAGAAAAGCCGGTGATTATGAATTAATTTGTGCTGAACTATGTGGCCCCTATCATGGAGCAATGAAAACCCAAGTTGTGGTCGAGACACAGGAAGCTTTTGATCAATGGATGCAAGAACAGCTAGTTGCTAGTAAAGATACCCCAAATCAAGCGGTAGCAATGAATCCCCTGGACATAACTAGCGATGAATTTCTCTCTCCCTACACCAAGGAGATGGGGATCAACTCAGAAATTCTGCATCAAATTAAGTAGTTGACTAATTACAGAAGTTGCAGCAGTTACAAAATAAGAGGCAGGGGGGAGCAGGGGAGAAATTTCCTTCTTCTTCCCTCCTGAACTCCTAATAGCATAGCGTGGCCTTAGCCATACTCCTGACTCAGTGACTCCTTCTTTAAAATATGACACAAGTACAGTTACAAAATACGGATAATAGCCCCAAACCTGTGGAAGAACATGGGGAAAGGCGTTGGTATGACTTTTTTGGTTTTAGTACAGACCATAAGGTGATTGGGATTCAATATCTAGTCACCTCGTTTATTTTTTACTGCATTGGCGGTGTCATGGCTGATTTGGTGCGGACAGAATTACGCACTCCTGATGTAGATTTTGTCACTCCTGAAGTCTACAACAGCTTGTTTACTCTCCATGCCACAATCATGATTTTTTTGTGGATTGTTCCTGCCGGCGCTGGATTTGCTAACTACTTGATCCCCCTGATGATTGGGGCTAGAGATATGGCATTTCCCCGCCTCAATGCGGTGGCTTTTTGGATGATCCCCCCCGCAGGTCTCTTACTGATTGCAAGTTTGGTGATAGGTGATGCACCCGATGCTGGTTGGACTTCCTACCCACCTTTGAGTTTGATGACAGGCCAGGTGGGAGAGGGAATTTGGATTATGAGTGTCTTGCTATTGGGAACTTCTTCAATTTTGGGGGGGATTAATTTTCTCGTCACCATTTTGAAGATGCGTGTTCCTAGTATGGGGCTGTTTGAAATGCCTTTGTTTTGCTGGTCAATGTTGGCAACTTCGGCCTTGGCGCTGGTATCTACACCAGTATTAGCGGCGGCTTTGATTTTGCTGGGTTTTGACTTGTTGGCAGGAACAACATTTTTTAACCCGACTGGGGGCGGAGATCCGGTGGTGTACCAGCATATGTTCTGGTTCTATTCCCATCCGGCTGTTTACATCATGATTTTGCCGTTCTTTGGCACAATTTCAGAAATTCTCCCAGTTCATGCCCGTAAACCTATTTTCGGCTACAAAGCGATCGCTTTTTCATCCCTAGCTATCAGCTTTTTAGGTTTAATCGTCTGGGCGCATCATATGTTTACCAGTGGTGTCCCCGGTTGGTTGCGGATGTTTTTCATGATCACCACCATGATCATTGCTGTCCCCACGGGCATTAAAATCTTTGGTTGGTTAGCCACTATCTGGGGGGGTAAAATCCGCCTCAATAGTCCCATGTTATTTGCTATCGGCTTTTTAGCAACTTTTGTGATAGGTGGTATTAGTGGCGTAATGTTGGCCTCAGTTCCTTTTGATGTTCACGTTCACGATACTTATTTTGTGGTGGCACACCTGCACTATGTTTTATTTGGTGGCAGTGTGTTAGGAATTTTTGCCGCTATTTACCACTGGTTCCCCAAAATGACGGGACGGAAAATGAACGAGTTTTGGGGTCAGGTACATTTTGCCCTCACTATCGTTGGTCTAAATATGACTTTCTTACCCATGCACAAACTCGGACTCATGGGGATGAATCGCCGTATCGCCCAATATGATCCCAAGTTCACAAGTTTGAATGAAATCTGCACCTACGGGTCTTATATCTTGGCAATTTCTACATTACCGTTTTTAATTAATGCCATTTGGTCTTGGTTATATGGGGAAAAAGCGGGTAATAATCCTTGGCAAGGATTGACTTTGGAATGGACAACTACTTCCCCACCAGCAATTGAGAATTTTGAACAACTTCCCGTTTTAACTACAGGCCCCTACGATTACGGCATGAGTAAAGAACGGACTGAAACTAAACCTGTATTAACTCCCCAAGCGGAATCAGCAGTTTAGGAGACAAGGGTGAAAGGTAAAGGGGGAAAAGGAAATTAAAAAACCTTTAACCCATTACCAATTACCAATTAGCCATTACCAATTACCAATTTATGCAAAGTCAAACTATTGACACGGCGAAAACTGAATTAAATCACCATCACACAGCAGTTTCTCATCACGAAGAACATCCAGATCATCGTTTATTCGGTCTATTTATGTTTTTGGTGGCTGAGGGCATGATTTTTATGGGTTTGTTTGGTGCATACCTGACTTACCGTTCTACTATCCCTGTCTGGCCACCAGCAGGAACACCAGATTTAGAACTGTTGTTACCGACAATCAATACTTCTATTCTGGTCGCTAGTAGTTTTGTCATGCACAATGCTGATACTGCGATCAAAAAGAATGATACGAAGGGAATGCGGATTTGGTTAGCAATTACCGCAGTTATGGGGGCTATTTTCTTAGCAGGTCAGGTTTATGAATACACTCATTTAGAGTTTGGTCTGACTACCAATTTATTCGCCAGTTCATTCTATGTTTTAACCGGTTTTCACGGCTTGCACGTGACCATCGGTGTATTAGCAATTGTAGCGGTTTTGTGGCGATCGCTTACTCCCGGACACTACTCCAGCGAAAAAAGATTCGGGATTGAAGCGGCGGAAATTTACTGGCACTTTGTAGACGTAATTTGGCTTATTTTGTTCGGATTACTGTATTTACTCTAGGTATTTATTACTTAGTTGTTCACTCTACTCGAATAACCTACAGTCCCCCCCAAGGGGGTTTTTTTGTTTGCACTGATAAATAAACTGTGTTGCATTTATCTTATGATCCACATTCGACATTAAAGCAAATTTAAAAATTTAGAGAAATAAAAGTCTGAAAATACTCCCTAGTAAAGATTTCAGGCTTTTATTTGGTAAAATCAGTAAACCAAAAAGTTTTTCCCAAAGAGCGAACTCTCCCTTTCGTTGTTTGTGCTGACGCACAAAATTACTCAAGGCACGTTTCACAGTTAACCCTCCATTCCTCCCATCACCAAACTGAGTACAGTTTTGGTGGGGGTCTCCCGGAGGTTTGGATGATGCTTTTTGCAAAACTGACTAAATTAATTAAATTTGATTTCTTAAACACTCATGTCATCAACTCCCCAGTTTCTTAGCGGTAACGATATTCGCGCTTTATTCCTCGACTTCTACACCCAAAGGGGACACCAACCGCTCAAGAGTGCTTCCCTCGTACCAGAAGATCCCACGGTGCTGCTAACTATCGCGGGGATGCTCCCATTTAAACCGATATTCCTGGGACAGCGCGCACCAGAATTTAAACGCGCTACGACTTCTCAGAAATGTATCCGTACCAATGATATCGAAAATGTAGGACGGACAAAACGCCATCATACATTTTTTGAGATGTTGGGTAATTTTAGCTTTGGTGATTATTTTAAAGAACAAGCGATCGCTTGGGGTTGGGAAATATCAACTCAAGTTTTTGGTATTTCTCCTCAAAATTTAGTCGTTAGTGTATTTGAAGAAGATGACGAAGCTTTCGCAATTTGGCGCGATAGAATTGGTGTAACAGAAAAACGCATCAAACGCATGGGTGCAGATGATAATTTTTGGGTTTCTGGAATTACTGGCCCCTGTGGACCTTGTTCAGAAATTTATTATGATTTTCATCCAGAATTAGGAGATGATCATATTGATTTAGAAGATGATTCCCGATTTATCGAGTTTTATAACTTAGTATTCATGCAATATAATCGGGATGCTTCAGGAAATTTAACGCCGTTGCAAAATAAGAATATTGATACGGGAATGGGTTTGGAAAGAATGGCGCAAATTCTCCAAAAAGTTCCTAATAATTATGAAACAGATTTGATTTTCCCGATTATTGAAACTGCGGCGAAAATTGCCAACATTGATTATCACCAAAGTGATGAAAATACCAAAATTTCCTTAAAGGTAATTGGTGATCATGTCCGTTCTGTTGTTCACATGATCGCTGATGAAATTCGCGCTTCTAATGGGGGAAGAGGTTACGTTTTACGGCGTTTAATTCGTCGTGTTGTCAGACATGGAAAATTAATTGGAATTTCTGGGGACTTTATTAACCAAGTTGCAGAAACAGCAATTTCTCTTTCTGAATCAATTTACCCTAATTTACGACAAAGGGAAACAGCAATTAAAGCAGAATTAGCTAGAGAAGAAGCTAACTTCTTGAAAACTCTTGATAGAGGTGAAAAACTATTAGCTGATATCATCCAAGAAGTAAAACAAAAAGGTTTAACTTCCATTAGTGGTGAAAGTGCATTTACCTTATATGATACCTACGGTTTCCCATTGGAATTAACTCAAGAAGTTGCCGAAGAAAATAACATTACTGTTGATGTTAATGGTTTCAATGCAGAAATGCAGAAACAGGTAGAACGTGCTAAAGCTGCACACGAAACCATTGATTTAACCGTACAAGGTTCTTTAGATCAACTTGCAGAACATATTCATTCTACCGAATTTTTAGGATATACTCAATTAGCAATAACAGCAAAAATTGAAGTATTGTTAGTTAATGGTATTTCCCAAGAAGAAGCAGAAGCAGGAACAGAGATACAAATAGTTTTGGATAAAACCCCATTTTATGCAGAATCAGGTGGACAAATCGGAGATAAAGGTTATATTTCCGGTGATGGAATTTTAATTAGAATTGAAGATGTGAAAAAAGAATCTGATTTCTTTGTTCACTTTGGTAAAATTGAACGTGGTACAATTAGGGTCGCTGATCAAATTACCGCCCAAATTGATACTTCTTGTCGTCGTCGCTCTCAAGCTAACCATACAGCAACTCATTTATTACAAGCTGCATTAAAGAAAGTAGTTGATGAGGGAATTTCCCAAGCAGGATCTTTAGTTTCTTTTGATAGCTTGCGGTTTGATTTTAACTGTCCTCGTGCTTTAACTGCGGATGAAGTTCAACAAGTTGAAGAATTAGTAAATACTTGGATTTGTGAAGCACATTCTGCCAAAATTGAAGTATTACCTTTAGCAGAAGCAAAAGCTAGAGGTGCGGTAGCAATGTTTGGGGAAAAATACGGTGAAGAAGTACGAGTAATTGACTTCCCTGGTGTTTCAATGGAATTATGTGGGGGAACTCACGTTAATAATACTGCGGAAATAGGCGTTTTTAAAATCATTTCTGAAGCTGGAGTTTCTTCAGGAGTTAGAAGAATAGAAGCGGTATCTGGTGCATCCGTTTTAGATTATTTGAATGTGCGAGATCAAGTAACCAAAGATTTGTGTTTCCGCTTTAAAATCAAACCGGAAGAAATACCCGACAGAATCACAACTTTACAAACCGAACTCCGCAACAGTGAAAAAACAATTCAAACCCTAAAATCACAACTTGCAATAGTTAAATCTGACAGTTTATTACAAACTGCGGAAGCCGTAGGAGAACATAAAATTATTGTTGCTCAACTGGAAGATGTAGACGCAGAATCATTAAAAGATGCAGCAGAAAGATTATTGCAAAAAATCGGTAACGGTGCAGTGGTTTTAGGTTCTATTCCCGAAGCAGGGAAAGTGAGTATTGTTGCTGCTGTTAGTCCTGAAGTGAATAAAAAAGGAATCCAAGCCGGAAAATTTGTCGGAAATGTAGCTAAAATTTGCGGTGGTGGTGGTGGTGGAAAACCCAATCTCGCGCAAGCTGGGGGAAGGGATGCAAGTAAATTACCGCAAGCTTTGGAAACTGCGAAAAATGATTTGTTAGCAGCGTTGAAATAGGAGTTTGAAAAATAATGTAGAGGCGTTTTCTGTAGCGTCTCTACAATGTAATATAATTTTTTTGTCTAAAGTTGTAAATAATCATGAAATCAACTGATTCATTCATATTTATCTAGATTAAATCGTATAAAATATAAGAATTACTTCAACCATATTATATGCAAAATTACGCTAGAGATACCATTACTTTACAGTCCTACGCTGTAATGTGGTGGCCTGCAAATTTAAAGGATAAAAATGCAACAATAAGTATTATTCCTAGATTACTGGAAACACAAGACGATTTCATTTCAATTTTAAAATTGAGCAAAAATAATCCTACACAGGTATTCGACCTTGTGAAAGCAGCGGAGTTTCCAGCAAACTTATTCCTCAAGCACTTGGTTGTTATTTCAGACTATGGAGGTGAACCCATGAAAAAGCTAGGAAAAAGTTTCACAAATATTTTTACTAAAAAAGATCAGACAGGTAAACCAATTATGGATTATGTCTGGAGAGGGAAAAATTATCAATATGTGTTTGAGTCTATGCCAGTCAAAGGCTTATTAGATAATAAAAAGCTTAATATTGATGGCGAGGGGTTGCAAAATGATAAACCTTTTGACACTCTTAAACGAGATATGACTATGATTTTGCTTTATGCCAGTACATCTGAAGTTTCAGACTATGCTGGTTTAGATGTATGTATTCTTGGTTCTTTACTTGGTGATAAACTTGCATTAGAGCATCATATCAAACAAAGGTATATAGTTGTTAGTCGCATAACAGGTGGTGCAAATGCCAATTCTTTAGGACAATTAGCACAACGTTATATTGTCGAATACCTCAAAGAAAAATTAGGAAGTGAATTTGAAATTACCAGCAATAGCACAATTATTTTACCAGGTTATGCTAAAACAACTGGAATGCCTTTTGATGTAGTTGTAATAAAAGCAGGTAAAAAGGTAGGAATTGAAATTAGTTTTCAAGTAACCACCAACAGCACTATAGAAAGAAAAGCAGCACAGGCATTTGAAAGGCAAGCTTTGATGAAAACTGCTGGGTACAAAATAGCCTATGTAATTGATGGGGCTGGAAATTTTGAACGTTCTGCGGCTATCTCTCAAATTTGTCTGTATAGTGATTGTACAGTAGCTTATTCTGATAGTGAATTTGATGTTTTAGTTGATTTTTTGTGTGAGAGTTTATCATGATTCATTTTATTGATCTTTTTGCAGGTATTGGTGGAATGAGGCTTGGTTTTCAGCAAGCGTGTAATGTGTTAGGAATAGAATCTCAATGTGTATTTAGCTCAGAAATTGATAAAAAAGCTATTGAAACTTATAAACTAAACTTTAATGATCAACCTACGGGAGACATCCGAGAAATTGATACAATACCTGCATTTGATTTTATGCTGGCTGGCTTTCCCTGCCAATCTTTCTCTTATGCAGGTAAACAAAAAGGTTTTGGAGATACAAGAGGAACGCTATTTTGGGAAATTGAAAGACTCCTGAAAAATTATCAACCACAAGCTTTTCTACTGGAAAATGTGCGTGGTTTAACAACACATGATCAGGGAAGAACATTCAAAACAATTATTAATTCATTAGAAAAAATTGGCTATGGTATTCATTATCTTTTACTTAACAGTAGTAACTTTGGTGTACCACAAAATCGTGTTCGTATATACATAATTGGATTACTTGGAAAAAAACCAAAAATTACACTTAATTCAGATAGAGGTGCTACTGATTCCCATACTTTTAAAGAACAGCTATATCAGGTAAGTCTTTTTGAGAATACTTATTCAATTGTTAAAGTTAAAGATATTATAGAAGAGAAAGTTTCTAGAAATTATTATCTGTCAAAAGAATTTGAAAAACAACTATTTGATGCTGTTGATGGTCAATTTGAAAAACTTCATGGTTTTCGTCTAATTGATTTTCGCGGTGGTAATTCTCTCCATTCTTGGGATTTAGGTATTAAGGGCAAGTGTACAAAAGATGAACGTGACTTTATGGCTGCCTTAATATCCCATAGAAGACATAAAGAATTTGGTGATCATCAAGATGGTAAAAGTTTAACTATAGAACAAATTAAAACGTTTTTTGATCATGAGAATATCGAAAATATTATTTATTCACTGATGAAGAAAAAATATCTTAAAGAAATAAATGGAAAATATAATCCTGTGAGTGGAAATATGTCTTTTGAAGTTTTTAAGTTTCTCGATCCTGAGAGTATTTCTATAACACTAACATCATCAGATGCTAACAAATTAGGTATAGTCCAAGATCGGCAACCTAGAAGAATAACCCCTCGTGAATGTGCAAGATTACAAGGTTTCCCAGATTCTTATATTCTTCATCCAAATGATAATGCAGCATACAAACAGTTTGGTAATGCTGTAACAGTACCTGTAATTCAAGCAATTGTGGAGGATTTTTTTCAAAATAATAGTATCACAAAAACAAATTTATTATCTCCCGTGATATCTATGATTAGATGATTATATTTCTATATTCACTGCAACTTTACCAACAATTGTAGAAGGTTTGGGTATAGGTTTTCCATCTTCTTTCAATACTTCCAAATTGATGAAAGTGTACCTATGAGAATATCATCATTTGGTTTTCCAGGCACAACTACGATACCTGATTTATTTTCATTGTTTGAGGATACGGTGACTACCTCTAATGCGATCTATAGTATCTTGCCTACCCTAATCTTTTGATACAAGGAATTATTACAGAAATGAAATATAAACTATTTTTGAGATAGGACTTACGCAAAAGAGAACAAAAGTAGGGGTAATTCATGAATTACCCCTACAATATAACAAGAGTTTCAGTTAAGATTTATTTCCACCTAGCAAGCAATCTCAATTCTGAGAATTGTTGAAAAAAATAACGGTTATGTTTATTTATTCTCTCGTTGTTCTTGCAGTTTTAGCATCATTTCTGCATGAATCTCACGAGTAATAGGATAGAAGTAAACTAAAACCAAACCTGCAATTAAACAAACAGTTGGTATAGGTCCAACAGCGATGCGAATGGCTAAAAGCGCTGATTCAGGTTGTATGGGTAAAGAACTTTGTCCAGCCACAGCTTCTTTAAAACCATAAGCTTGTAAAGTATTACCGACTAAAAATAGCCCAAAAGCTAAACCAAATTTTTGTAATAACACCATGAAACCATAGAAAACACCTTCGCGGCGTTGTCCTGTTTGCAATTCATCTAATTCAATCACATCAGGTATCATTGACCAAGGAATTAGATAAGCGGTGGAAACTCCCACACCTGCCATAATAGCCATGACATACATGAGGGCAACTTGATTTGGTTGCAGGAAAAATAATCCAGCAGCAGCAATAATCCATGAACTCATGCCGAGAAAATAAACCAGTTTTTTACCAATTTTTTTACTTAAATTACTCCACACAAATAACATTAACAAAGCCGTTCCCTGGACTGCAATCATCACTGTAGGGACATCTCCTTCTTTAAGTCCCATACAGTTAACCACAAAATAGGGAATAATACTGGCGGTGATTTGCACACCTAACCAAGAAAAAAGATATATCGCAATGACAAAGAGAAAAGGTTTATTACTAAAGACAATTTTTAGCTGTTCTAGGAAGGGAATTTCTGCTTCCTGTGGTAAAGAAATCCGTTTAGCTTCAAAAGCCAAAATGCGATCGCGCACACCATAAACACACCAATACAAAGATAAAACCGAAATCACCGTACAAACTGCGGCTAAAACTAAATATTGTTGTTGGCGATCCTCAATTTGTGAAAAAACAATTTTTGATAAAATTAACGATAAAATACTGCCACCAATGGAAAATGTAAAGCGAAAACTATTCAAACTAGTCCGTTCATCATAATCCTGAGTTAATTCAGGAGTCATCGCCGTATAAGGCAAATTAACAACAGTATAAAATACCTGAGACACAATTCCAATAACTACATAATACCAAAATAATAACCAAATATTACTACTTTTATCTGCACTGAATTGAGGTACAGTCCACTGCAAGAAAAAGAACAACCCAAAGGGAATCGCCCCATATAATAGCCAAGGTAAACGACGACCCCAGCGACGGGATTGGGTTTTATCGGTCAACATTCCCACCATCGGATCATTGATACCGTCCCAAATTTTGCCAATCATCAAAATACTACCTGCTAAACCCGCCGGAATTCCGGCCACATTGGTAAAGAAAACCAGGAGGTAAAATACAGCAATATTCGCAGTAATCGCCGGGCCTAAATCTCCGGCCCCATAAGCTAGTTTAGTTTTAAAATCTAATTTTTCGTTTGTTAGGGATTTGTGTAAATCGTTATTCTCAGAATTATCTTTGACCATAAATCACGCTCATATTAAAATAAAAAACTCACTGGTATTCAGTATTAATTAACATACTTTTCTGTATCTTATGTCAGACCTTTACATTTCTTGGTCAGATTATCACCACAAAATTGAAGCATTGGCCGTAAATATCCATCAATCAGGCTGGCAATTTAATCAAATTGTCTGTTTAGCTAGGGGAGGACTGCGAGTAGGGGATATTCTTTCCCGTATATACAATCAACCTTTAGCAATTCTATCTACATCATCCTACAGTGGCGCGGGTAAACAAGACAGAAATAATTTAATTGTTTCCCATCATTTAACCATGACCAGCGAAAATTTAGGTTCACGGATTTTGCTAGTAGATGATTTAGTAGACTCTGGTATCACTATTCAAAAAACAATTCCTTGGTTACAATCCTATACTCAATCCTCCATAGAGGAAATTCGCACTGCTGTAATTTGGTATAAAGCTTGTTCCGTCGTTGTTCCTAATTATTATGCTGATTATCTTCCTAATAATCCTTGGATTCATCAACCTTTTGAACATTATGAACATATTACTCCTGGGGAGTTGGCAGAAAAGCAAAATTTAGTTTACTAAAATTATGAAAAACTCTACCTTTTTCAACATCCTCTGAAATCAAATTAAAACAACCATAACCAAATAGGCAAAGTAAATAACAAGACTATCATTCCCATCGCTAAAATAGTCACAGCCAAATCACGATCTAAATTAAAGGTTTCCGCTATTACCAATGTAGCTAAAGCTGGGGGCATACCCATCTGTAAAACCATTACCTGTGCTGCATTACCTGTCACACCAAACAGCGACAGCATACTCCCTAAAATCAGTGGAACTACTAGCATTTTGATTAAGATACTACTCCATGCTTCTGGGAGTTTATGCCAAGATTTTAGCTGTGAAAGTCTCATTCCTATTAACATTAAGGATAAAGCTACCCCCACCCAAGCCAATTTCTCTAAAGTAAATTCTACTACAGAGGGAAGTCGAAGCTGATACAACCACAAGCCAAAGCCAAAACTCCATAAAGCTGGATTAATCAAAATTACCTTGGCTAATTGGGTGTAATTTTGGATATTATTACCAAACCTGGCGGCTAAAATCACGCCTAAACCATAAGCCCCAAATAATGAACCCAACATATCGTAGAATAAAGCCCAGGCAAAATATTCTTTACCAACCATTGCTAAAGTTATGGGATAACCCAAATTACCTGTATTACCTACCATCGCTGCTAAAATCAGGCTACCTTGAGTAGCAGGTTGGGGGACTGAATTGGTGAAATATGCTAAGGTTTGAATTCGTAACCAAGCTAAAAATGCTCCTATAAATAGGGCTAGATACGCTATTACCGGTGCAATCCAAATCTGTCCTGATAAGTCTGTTTGCACTAAAAACCCAATAATACTTATAGGGACTCCTATCCAAAAGAGAAACTGACCTAGATATGTGGAAGCATAACTCGGTGATTTCCGTCCTAAGATGAATCCGAGTAGAATTAACCCCACTAACTTGATATATAGTTCTAAAAGATTGACCAAGATTACACCCAGAATAATTAAAAATTAAAAATTAAAACCAAACTACGTTGTCTAGCCCAGGGCATTTTTTACTATTAAATACAAACAGGAGCATAAACTTGAATAAAGCTGGATTTCCTCAAAAACCGGACAATTCATATCCTCCATCTGCTGATGATATTCCGACGGCTGTACGTGATACTTCTGATACAGGAAGTAAGATAAACATACCAACTCCAATTTTAATTGGAGGTGGATTAACAGGATTTATCCTCCTGGCTGTTACCAGTGGTTTTTTCTTCTCTGTCACCACACCTAAACCAACTGCTAATTCTCCTGTTGAACCCCTTAGTTCTACACCCGAACCTATAGTTAGTAATACTCCACCTAATAATAGTGTATTGGGACATTTTGAATATGCACAAGCACCCGAGTCAGAATTAACACCAATTACGGCTGATGGTAAAATCAGAATGCGAAAATCTGCTGCTGTTAAGTTTCAAGCTATGGTAGCAGCAGCTAGAAGTGCAGGAGTAAATTTAGTTGCTATTTCTGGGTTTCGTTCTATGGAAGAACAAAAGCAATTATTTTTTGATGTTGGGGCCCAGCGCAATCAAACTCCAGCCGAAAGGGCAGCTTTAAGCGCACCTCCTGGACATAGTGAACATCATACAGGTTATGCTGTGGATATTGGTGATGGTGAAGTACCAGCGACTAATCTCCAAGCCAATTTTGATAATACTAAAGCTTATGAGTGGTTACAAGCTAATGCCGCTCGGTTTAGTTTTGAACTTTCTTTTCCTAAAGATAATCTTCAAGGTGTGAGTTATGAACCTTGGCATTGGCGTTTTGTGGGTGATACTGATAGTTTAGAAACTTTTTATAAAGCGAAAAATATCAAACCTGTACAAAAACCATAGGTTTAAAAATAGGTGACAGGTGAAACATCAGGATTTACATTTGTAATTCAAATCCTGGTAAAACATCTTCTCCAGAAAGTACGGCAGGAAGTTGGATAATTTCTACAGGTTTTCCGATATTCATTGCCTGGAAAAAACCCAAACGATAGTTATTTGTACTGATTCCATTTACCACTGCTAAGATTTCTCAATGGAGGTAAATCATGAGTAGCTTTTAAAAATACTTCAGTTTCACCAAAAATATCTTCAAGACCTAATAAATGAATCTTGATTTTTAAGTTGATTATCTTACTTTAAGCAGCTTTATTCAAGCGAGAACAAAATCCATCTGTATAACCAACACCAGATAACATGATGCCAATATTAGCTTCATGAATTATCATATTGCCAATAAAATCTGCTGCATAAGAGGCATCTAATATATTTTGGGACAATTTAGATTGAAAATATATCATGTCATTATTCAATTGTGCATAACCATCTATTCCTCCATCACTTCCTATTTTTCCAGGAGTTAATCCTAGATAAGCAGCAAAACGCCTTCCTAAATCTTGTTTTGCTACCTCAGTAGAATAAATAATTCCATTTATTAGCGCATCAATTTCTAAGTAATCCATCTCTATTTTTGTTGATTGACTATTTTAAAATCTCCAATCAGTTGTTTATAAAGCAAATTTATACCTGTAAATAAACACTCATTAATGTTATCTTTCATGTTTAGTTGTTCAACTTTATGAGATATTTCGGGTGATAATTTAATTTTACCGTAAAGTCTGTCTATCTCTCTTCTTGACTTATTTCCAGCAATAGAAATTTCTTGAAATTCAGATTTATACTTTTCTGTTTCTTCACTGATTATTTTTTTTATGCTGTCTTGATTCTCAGAAAATCGGAAGTATAAATAACTGATTGCAGTTTCTATAAATAGTTCCTTAGATAATCGCAGAACAGAGGTAAGTTCCTTGATTTTTTCTAATTCTGAATTGGTATATCTTAAATTTATATACAGTTCTTTTTCATTTTCTTCCTCGATTTTTTGAGTTCCATGTTTAATAGCATTTTCAACCAAGAAATCTTTATTTTGATGATTTGTTGTATTTTCAATAGGCATAATCACTCTCCTTAATTATTCTATTCCAAATGATCATATTGCCCTTGTTGTAAATCTTTTGTAATTGATTCGCGTCTTTCATTATAAATTAATGTACTGTTCTCGTATTTTTCTACATCTTTTGATTTTTCTGGAATACGATCTGTATAAAATTGCCAAAAATCTGCCTGATCATCACAATCTATTAAAAGCGTACTTTCTGATCTGTTAATAAGAATACCAGCAACATGAACTGCAAGGGTAGTTTTGCCTACACCACCATCATTATGAGTACATAAAATAATCAATGCCAGTAACCCCTATCAAATCATAATGATTAGTAACTAATATAACACTCTTTAAAACAAATGATTATTTGTTCTTAACATTGTAATTAAGTTTAAAGTTTGCTGTACATTTAGGTGGGCATTGCCCACCCTACTATTTAATAATAACTCGCTGATTTGCGATGATGCACAGCGGTTACACCGTCTTGATTTAACACTTTACCATCATCCACAGTGGCATAAACCAACCAATGATCGCCTACTTCCATCCGGTTTTGTACCGTACATTCTAGGTAAGATAAAGCACCATTGATAATTACACCACCATTATTGGCTTCTGAAATATCCAAACCCTCAAATCTATCTTGTCCAGGTCTGTAAACCTTCATAAAATGCTTACGTATTTCCCGTCCCTCAGCTAAGATATTGACGACAAATTTATTACTTGTGTGGGTTAAATTTTCCATCGCCCGATCCTTAGCCACCGCAATGGTTAACCCAGGAGGGTTAAAGCTGGCTTGTGTTACCCAAGATGCTAACATCCCTGTTTTCACTTCCCCCTGGGTGGCTGTGACAACACACAGAGAACCAACAATACGACCAACAGCTTGTTCAATATTACTTGCAGGTTGTTTAGCAACGACTAATTTCTTCGCCGCGCGTTTTAATGATTGAGCGAAATCTGTTCCGGCTTCTTCGCAGGTTTGGAGGGTGACTTCATTAGGTTTGAACTTGACGCGGATGGGTTCAAAACCGAATCTATAACCTGCATCTTTGAGTTTATTTTCGATTAAATCAACTGCTTCTCCACTCCAACCAAAAGAACCGAAAACACCTGCTAATTTATTGTTGGTTGCTGTGGATAAAACAATTCCTAAAGCTGTTTGCACTGGTGTGGGTGCGTGTCCGCCTAATGTGGGTGAACCGATAACAAAACCTGCGGATTTTTCGATAGCGGTTTTGATTTCTTCAGGATCTGCAAATTCACAATTTATTGATTCAACACTCACACCAGCTTTAGTTATACCACGAGCGATCGCACTAGCTACAGTTGCAGTATTGCCATAAGCAGAAGCATAAATCAATGCCACATTTATATCAGCATTGGTTTGTTCTTGAATCCATTCTCGATAGGAATGGGTAAGTTCTTGTAAAGCATATCTTACCAATGGACCATGACCAGTAGCATATAACCTCACGGGCAAATCTGCCAGTTTATCTAAGGCTGTTTCTACTTGTCTGGCATGGGGAGCCATGAGACAATCGAAATAATAACGCCGATCTTCATTAAAGACTTCCCAACCTTCATCAAATACTTGATCACCACAAATATGCGCCCCAAATAACTTATCAGAAAATAAAATTTCTGTTTGCGGATCGTAGGTGCAAAGTTCGTCGGAATAACGAGGGTTAGGTGTAGGAATAAATTGTAAATGATGACCTTTTCCTAAATTTAGAGTATCTTCCCCCCGCATAATCAAAATTTGTAAATCTTCTTTTTCTAATGCGGCTTTTAAATTTTTTGCTCCTGGGTTAGAACAAACAAAAGTAACTTGGGGAGCAATTTCTAGTAAAGCTTTTAATGTGGCGGCGCGGTTAGGATTGATATGACCAAGAATTACATAATCAATGGTTTTAATATCAATTCTTTTTTGTAAAGCTTCGAGATAAATTTCGGTGAAAGTTTCTCCAGGAGGATCAATTAAGGCAATTTTATCACCCTGAATAATAAAAGAATTTGCAGTTGTACCTTTAGCTAAAGCATATTCAATTTCAAATCTTAATCTGGCCCAACTGCGCGATCGCAATATTGTGGTATCTGTACCAATGGGTAATATTTGAACATCACGGGGTTTAGTTTCTGACATAGGTTTAATCTCCTTGCTTTCAATAATTCTTGTCCCCCTCCCCCCAAGCGAGGAGGACAAGAAGGTTTGATTTTAATAATGGTTTCCGACTTTGCGATGGTGAACTGCGGTGAGGGCTTCAGGTTTGGATACTCTACCGGCGTAAACTGTGCTATATACTGCCCAATGATCGCCGCAGTCCATCCGGCTGACAACTTCACATTCCATGTATGCTAAAGCATCGCCTAAAATGGGTGCGCCATTTTCTGCTGGTTGGGTTTTGACTCCTTCAAAACGATCAGCACCAGGAGCAAACCGTTTTAAGAAGTGTTTCATCAGTTTTTGATAGTTGCCTTCTTCGAGTACATTGAGAACAAAGCGATCGCCTACTTGCATGAGAGATTCTATCGCCCGATCTTTAGCTACAGCAATGGAAAATCCCAGGGGTTTAAAACTGGCTTGACTTACCCAGGAGGCTAACATGGCGCTGGATACGTCGCCTTTTTTGGCGGTGATGATATATAAACCGCCGCTAATTCTGCCCAAGGCTTTATCTAAGTCAGCCGCAAGAGATTTCATCGCTTTGATGCTTTTGTCTCTTGTTACCCATTGTCCTAAGTCTGTACCGGCTTCTTCGCACCTTTTATAGATGTTGGCTGTGGGTGCTTCTCGAATTTCAATCACGGGAAAAGCGACATTTAACCCCGCTGCACGGAATTGATTTAATAGGGGATAGGTAGGTTCATCATCTCCTCCACCAGTTTCAAAAATACCAATGGCTTGTTTTTCTTTGGCAGAACCTAACACTGTACTGAGTGCAGTTTGGATATTAATATTACCTGATGCGGGAGGCATTCCCACAACTAAACCAGTGCAACGTCCTACCAGTTCCCGTAGTTCTTGTAAATCCACATTCGCGCCCAAGTCTACCATTTCCACGGCTACGCCGGTTTTAGTGATACCATTAGCGATGGCTTGGGCGAGGCGATCGCTATGACCATACTCAGATACATAAAATATACCGACTGGTGTTTCTGCCTTGGTTTGGCCTTGACTCCAAGTGCGATAACGTCCTACTAATTCTTCTACATGATGGTAGAGTAGGGGACCGTGGCCAGTAGCAATCATGCGAATAGTTTTTAACTCTGCCATGCGCTTGAGTGCAGACAGCACAGAACGGGCATTTGGACCCATTAAACAGTCATAGTAATATTGAAAATCAGCTTCAATGGCTGGTAAATTATCATCAAAGGTACTATCGGTGCAGTAATGCAACCCAAAAGCATCACAGGTATAGAGGATTTGGGTTTTGTGATCAAAGCTGAAAATAGTATCAGGCCAGTGTAAATTAGGGGCAATGACAAATTCAAATTCATGGCCATTTCCTAAATCTAGGCGATCGCCATTTTTGACAATTTTGCGTTTAAATGGCTGGTGTACCATATCTTCCAAAAACTGAATTGCCACCTTTGAGGCAACCACAGTAATATCAGGAGCAAGTTGCAGTAAATCTTTCACTAACCCGCTGTGATCTGGTTCAGTGTGACTAACAATTAAATAATCAATATCCTGGGGATTAATTAAACCCGCGAGAGTATCAAAATAAAGTTGGCGAAACTTTTCATGGGAGGTATCAACTAAAGCTATTTTCTCACCACGAATGATAAAAGAATTATATGTAGTGCCATTCTGTAAGCCAAACTCAATATCAAAGCGATCGCGGTTCCAATCCAAAGACCGAATTGCAGTAGTATCTTCACTAATCTCTACAGTATTTATAGTCAGACGTTTTTCTAGTTTCTCAGTGAGCAATACCATCACGCCTCTCCTTAACAAATTGAGTATTTATGCCTTTCTCTATATTGTGGCACGGGTTGAATGTTAATTTTTCTTAAAAAACCTATAACCCAGTTAAGAAAATTAAAACTGTGAACAATTATTTCTCTTCAACAAATAAACAACTTCCTGTTTTAGCCTTAATTATCGGTAATTCCCGTCTCCATTGGGGATTATTCATAGATAAAAACCTATATACAACTGGGGATATATCTCATCTACCTATATCTGTTATACACCAATTAGCTGCATATCCCACCTTGGATAATTGGTTAACAGCAATCTCTCTACCTAGCGATCTTCCCATAGCACCAGATCACCCCATACCCGTGATTCTTGCCTCTGTTGTTCCTAGTCAAACCGCATTTTGGCAAAATTATCCCCATTTATGTTTGCTTACCTTAGCAGATGTACCATTACAGGAAATGTATCCCACATTGGGAATTGATCGCGCTTTAGCTGTATGGGGTGCAGGGATAACTTGGGGATTTCCCGCATTAGTAATTGATGCCGGTACAGCATTAACATTTACCGGAGCAAATGCTCAAAAATCCTTAGTTGGTGGGGCAATTTTGCCAGGTTTAGGGTTACAATTTGCCAGTTTGGGACAAAAAACCGGACAATTACCATTATTAGAAACTGGGTTAATAAGTTCTTTACCACCACGTTTTGCTATGAATACATCAAGGGCAATTCAAAGTGGCATAATTTACACTTTATTAGCAGGAATAAAAGACTTTATTGATCATTGGTTGTTATTATTTCCTGAAAGTAAAATAATCATTACTGGTGGTGATAGCGACTTCTTACAAAAACATCTAGAAAATCAATTTCCGGAAATAGGCAACAGGTTGATTTTAGAAAAGAATTTGATTTTTTTAGGAATGAGGGAAGTAGTAATAGTCAATTATTGAATAGAATTTATCTGATTTAAAAAGGCAATTTACAGCAATTATACAAAATCCATATTAGGTTTTTCGTGAATTGCTATTAACCGAAAAATTAAGCTTAATTTGAAATTCTGTTCCCTTTCCCAGCAATGCCTCCTTCCCTTACCATTTTTCCGCCCAATAGATAATTTCTGAAGATGCAACATCAATGGCCACGCCATAACTATTACCATGATTCCATTTATAGCCAGGTTGACTTTGATCTTCTGCTTTTAATACTAATATTTCATAACTTCTAGGAAAGGTTTCTATTTCTGAATCGCTAGTATAAAAAAATGTTGTAGGGACACCGTTAGGTTGATTACTATGAATATTTGTATTACCACCTCGATATTGACGTTGAGAGATTTTTTTATATTGTGTGAGTAGGTTTTGAATTTTTGTTTGTGGTTGTTTGAGGCGAATTTGTAAAGAACTTGTTCCCGGAGTCACGCCAGCAGCATAAGCCATTTGTAAAATTTCAGCATCTGGAGGAATTTGGGTGGGAAAATGTTGAATTTGCTGAATATTTCCCCATTGATGATTACGGATTTCTTGATATTTTGATGTGTCGGTAATTAGCTGTAATTGCTTGTTATTACTAGCAGCTTTACTGATCCAAAAACCGCCAATAACTAGACTCAAACTACCAAGGGAAAGTAAAATTATTGTAGCAATTTTAACAAAAATAGCTTGTTTCATGGGGTTGGTTTGTATCTAGCTTGTAGACTAATATCCCAACCTGGAAAACAATAGTCCTGATAGTTTTGAATCTAGCTTGAGTCACATTGGCAGAAAATTTTTATTTGGTTAAATAAATGACAATTTATAAATAACCAATTATCATTCCTGCTAAAATTAAAAAACCAATCCAGACATTTTGGCGAAACATTTCTCCGTAGGCAGGATGAGGTATTCTTGGCTGTTGTAAGCGGATAATTTGCCAAATCCAACCAATGGTAGCTAGGATCAAACTAATCCAAAATGGTGTATTTAAGTGAACTAATAAACCTAATCCAGCTAGGAGAATAATTGTACCAATAAAGAAAATTGCGATCGCTGTAGGGGCATATTTACCAAAGAACAAAGCGCTAGAATTAATGCCGATGCGTTGATCGTCTTGGCGATCGCTCATGGCATAAATAGTATCAAATCCTAAGGTCCATAGTACGGTCGCGCCCCAAAGTAACCAAGTTGGCGTGGTAATATTAGCTGTGACTGCACTCCAACTAATTAACACCGCAAAACCCCAAGCAATAGAAAGCACCAATTGGGGAACAGGAAAGACCCGTTTTGCACCGGGATAGAGGGCAATTACCGGAACTGCGGCCACAGACAACCAGAAGCTTAAAGGGTTAAGATAGAAGGCGATCACTGCGGCGCAGGCTAGAGCAACTATACCGACAAATATACCAACTTGTATGGAAAGGGCGCGAGATGCAAGTGGGCGATCGCGGGTTCTCTCTACTTGGGGATCAATATCTCTGTCCCATAAATCATTAACTACACATCCTGCCGCACTAGTGGCGATACTACCCAAAATAATCACTCCTACCAGGGGTACAGGTGGTTTACCCTCAGCAGCTAAAAATACAGCCCATAATGCAGGTATCATCAAAATTAACCTACCTTCTGGTTTATGCCAGCGTAGTAGGTGGATAATTACAAGCCATAATGGTTTTTGGTTGGTTTTTGGTGTCTCTAACATATTTAATAACAGTAGTTAGGATTTAGGTGACAGGAAGGACGAACGGCTGTTTGCCCGTACAGAAGTCAAAAGTCAAGAAGTTTTAAGCAATTTTACTTTTCTTCATATATTTTAGTTATCTGATGTTCACCTACTTAACATATCTTGACATTTATAGAATATCCTTATTTGCTATTTGTTTTACAGTTCCTATAGCGGTATGCAATTGAATAAGATACAAAATTGACCTCAAAAACCTTACCCCAAAATCTATTCAACTCTGTCACCTCTTATATTCACCATCAACAAGCAAATGATAAATTTAGTCTCGGCTAACCTTCCAGAAAACCAGATGATTGCCGCCATTGATATTGGGACAAATTCTTTACACATGGTGGTGGTCAAAATTGAAGCTACTTTACCATCATTTAGTATTATTGCTAGGGATAAAGAAACGGTTAGATTAGGCGATCGCAATTTAGTCACAGGCGAATTAAAACCAGAAATAATAAATAAAGCGATCGCCTGTTTAGGAAGATTCAAAACCTTTGCCCATAGCTTGGGTGTAGATAGTATTTTCGCTGTTGCTACCAGTGCCGTCCGGGAATCTCCCAATGGTAAAGATTTTATTCACCAAGTCGAAACCCAAGTCGGTTTAACCGTAGACCTAATTTCTGGACAAGAAGAAGCCCGCCGCATCTATCTGGGTGTCTTATCCGGGATGGAATTTAATAACCAACCCCACATCATTATTGATATTGGCGGTGGTTCAACGGAATTGATTTTAGGCGATAGTCACGAACCCCGCAGTCTTACCAGTACAAAAGTTGGCGCAGTCCGCCTCACCAGCGAATTAGTTAAATCTGACCCCATCAGCGAGAGCGAATTTAAGTATTTACAAGCATACACCAAAGCCATGCTAGAACGTTCTGTAGAAGAAATTCTGGCCAACCTCAAAGGCGATTCTCCCAAATTAATCGGCACATCTGGCACAATAGAAACCATCGCTACCATCCATGCACGGGAAAAATTAGGTCTTGTTCCTTCCACCCTCAACGGCTATCAATTCAGTTTCCAAGACCTACGAACCTGGGTGAACCGCCTCCGCAAAATGACCAATGTAGAACGGGCTACGATTCCCGGAATGCCAGAAAAAAGGTCAGAAGTAATACTTTCAGGGGCAGTGATTCTACAGGAAGCCATGGCTTTGTTAGGGGTAGAATCAGTGAGAGTTTGTGAGCGATCGCTGCGAGAAGGCGTAATAGTAGACTGGATGCTGACCCATGGCTTCATAGATAACCGACTAAGGTTTCAAAGTTCCATTCGCCAACGCACTGTATTAAAAACTGCTCAACAATACCAGGTTAACGTAGAACATAGCAAACGGGCTGCCGCTTTTGCTCTAAATATCTTTGACCAAACCAAAGGCATACTACATCATTGGAGCGCGGATCAACAGCAATTGCTTTGGGCTGCGGCAATTTTACATAACTGTGGTCACTATGTCAGCCATTCCGCACACCACAAACATTCATACTACCTAATTAGAAATAGTGAATTACTCGGTTATAACGAAACCGAAATCGAAATTATCGCCAATATCGCCCGCTATCACCGCAAATCTCCTCCTAAGAAAAAGCATGAAAACTATCGGAATTTACTCCACAAAGAACATAGGCAAATGGTAAATCAACTCAGCGCCATTTTAAGATTAGCTGTTGCTTTAGATAGAAGACAAATCGGAGCAATTTCTCATGTTCAATTTGAATACTTGCCCCATTTTAAAGAGTTAAAAATGTTGATATTTCCATCCATTATCAATGATGAATGTGAATTGGAAATCTGGAGTTTAGATTACAAAAAAATAGTTTTTGAGGAGGAATTTGGTGTAAAATTAGCGGTAAAATTAATGATATGAATACAGCAATATAACACTCCTATTTGATTTTTGATAGCTCGCTAAATAAATCAGGATTTATACAGTTTCACTTGAATCATGTGAAAATATCCCCACCAATAGCAGCAGGTTGAGCAGCCGCATCACCACTGTAACAGATCATTTGGGACTAACTTGTACACCTGATGACTGACCTGCTGATTTTAAACTTTTGTCTCCACTACGTGGGGTGAAGTGTGCAAAGTTTGGGGTAAACTCCAATCTGGTCGCAGTTTAGCCGCTTGACGTAAATAAATATGGTGAACGGCAGTAGAACTTGGTAAATAGGCGTGAATTAAAAAACGAATGCAGCGAGGTAAACTGCCTTCGACGTGCATTTGTTGGACATCTAACATAGCAACACTGTCCCATAAAGGACGACTGCGGGCGATCGCTGCTGGGAAAATAGCATCTAAATCCTTGGTGACAGAAAAAGTCACACTAATCATATCGTCCGGTTGGAGTTTATTTCTTTGTTCCAATTCATCTAATAATTCTGTAACTGAATCTCGAATTGCTTCCACACTGTTTTCTGCAACGGTTGTTGCACCACGAATTGCTCGCATTTGCCATTCCACTGCCAAAATCCTCCTTTTGTATGTGTTAGTTGTTAGTTGTCAGTTGTCAGTTGTCAATTTTGGTTTTTACTACTGACCACTGACCACCGACCACCGACTATGGACGATATAACCACAAAGGTAAACCACTGGTAGACAGTTCAAATTCTAGCCAATCCATCCCTCCAGCAATACCTGATTTAGCTTGACGACTTCCTGGTAGAAGACGACTTAACAACGGTTTATGTTCTTCTAGCGTATAGCAAACAGTTTTATCCGGATCAAGTCCTACTAATTCCGCTGTCCAACGTCGTGCATCTTCTTCTGTTCCTAAGCTGTCTACAACACCTAATTCTAAGGCTTGCTGTCCAGTAAAAATCCGTCCATCAGCAAAACTTTTCACCTTCTCCACGGTGATTGAACGAGCTTGTGCTACAGTTTCCACAAATTGCTGATAGCTATAATCAATCAATTCTTGCAGAATAGTTTGTTCCGGTTCTGTCAGTTCTCTATCAAAAGCCAATATATCTTTGTAGGGACCTGATTTAATCACTTTAAAGGAAACACCGATTTTTTCTAGCAGTCGTTCTAGGTTATTTCCCCTTAAAATCACACCAATACTGCCTGTAATCGTTCCTGGGTTGGCCATAATATGCTCTGCACCCATGCCTATATAAACCCCTCCAGAGGCGGAAATATTGCCAAAACTGGCGACAATTTTGATTTTCTGGGCTAATCTTTTCAGGGCGCTATAGATTTCCTGGGAATCTCCCACTGTTCCCCCAGGACTATCAATACGTAGCAGTAAAGCCGGAAATTTGCTTTCTTCTACGGTTTTTAATGCCTCTAAGACGTGTTTACGAGTTGAACCAGCGATCGCACCGCTAATTTCAATCCGTGCAATTTGTTTACGAAAGTTGGGCTTAAAAGGCCAAATCATGAGCAATCAAATAACTTTTTAATATTCTGAATATTCCTAATATAGAACGCTCAGGGTGCAGCTAACGGGGTTTAACTGTAAATCTAATTGGGAATTTGTTCAGGAAGGAGAATTTTCCCATAAACAATTACCGAAAGTTAACAAAGATTTTATATTTTATGTGTAATTCTATTTGCTATTGTTAAGGAACAAGAAGGAATTATGAAAAAATATATCCTACTGTTCAGGTACATTCATACCAAACCATTGTGTCCTAAGATATCAATACACAAGAATTTGGGGAATTAAAGTCATTAAAAAATAGAATCATCTAGCACAAAGCCAATAAATTTGAGCAACAATGAAAATATTTACTTGTATTTGACAATTAGCACAATCAAGTTATGGGAGTATGAGCTTTTATAATTTACGAAAATTCATGAAGCTATACAACACCAGATTTACACTACTCAAATCTCACTGAGTGAATTTTCCTCATATTAGAATTAATTATTTGTCTCGCTATCGTCTAACTGATCAACTCTAGTTTGATTGGCTGCTAACTTTCAAGAGTCTGTATGCAGAATTTGATAGCGGTAATAAACATAGATATCAAACAGCGCTCCGACAAAACCACAAGTTAAACCAATGGTCAATAGTCCATTGAGGCAACTACCAGTACCAAAAGTGGCGAGAAAATGCAGAATTTGCATGGAGACATCGTTAATCATCCCTTGTAGTCCAGGAATGTAACTGAACAGGGATAAAACAAGTAGCATCCCACCAACTAGGAAGACAGGGACAAAAAAACTAAAGATGGTGGTCAAGACAAGAGAACGAAGAAAGTTACTAAATATAATCATTATTAGACCAGAGTAGAGGTTTATGGAGATATAGAACAGAACTTATCTGCCACCTTTCTAGAATACTGGCGATCGCCTTTAAATATCCATTTTGTCAAAAATCTTAAGTTTTTATTAAATTATACGGGTAGTAGTTACCCCAAGTGTATTGGGAATTTTTCAGGTTCAAAATACCTAAAACCTTGATATCATAGGGCTTTGTCTCTCGGTATGCAGTTTGATCGCAGTAACAATACTCTAAAACACCAGCTTAATTTTCACAAGACTAGTCGTAAACTAAGTTAATGTTTCCTGCCAAAACATTAAAAAATATGAAGAGTGATTCCACCCATCCGCAAAAGATTCTATTTTTACATCCCAATTTTCCCGCCCAATTTCGCCATCTGGCCACCGCTTTAGGACAAAACAGCAATTATCAGGTTGCATTTGGGACAAATCGCCAGGAAGGAACAATACCCGGTGTATTTAAAGCTGTTTATCAACCTTCCCGTGACGCGAATCCCCAAACTCACCATTATGTCCGCAATTTGGAAAAAGCAGTTCTCACAGGACAAGCGGTATATAGAATAGCAGAACAACTCAAAGCACAGGGTTTTGTCCCAGATATAGTTTATGGTCATTCCGGTTGGGGTCCAACATTATTTATTAAAGAAATTTTTCCCAAAGCCGAAATATTGTGTTTTTTTGAATGGTTTTATCATGCTTGTGGGTCAGATGTGGATTTTGACCCCAGTGAACCCCTGACTGTAGATGATCAATGTCGGATTCGGATTAAAAATGCCCCTATTTTGATTGATTTATACAGTTGCGATCGCGGACTTGCACCCACTAACTGGCAACTACAACAATTTCCGCCAGAATATCGCAGTAAAATTACTGTTTGCCATGATGGCATTAATACTAACTTTTTTCAACCCAATCCAGGAGCTAAATTAGTTTTATCCAGAATTAATCTTGACCTTTCCCACATAGAAGAATTAGTAACTTATGTGGGTAGAGGGATGGAACCTTATCGGGGATTTCCCCAATTTATGGAAGCCGTTGCTTTAATTCAACAACGACGACCACATACTCATGTTGTAGTAGTGGGAGAAGATAGAGTCGCCTATGGTAAAACTCTCCCCGACGGCAAAACTTATAAACAGTTGATGTTAGAAAAATTAGATTTAGATTTATCTAGATTACACTTTACCGGAAGGATACCTTATGATGAATATCTGCAAGTATTACAAGCTTCTTCAGCACACATTTATTTAACCCGTCCCTTTGTTTTATCCTGGTCAATGTTAGAAGCCATGTCTACTGGGTGTTTGGTAATAGCGTCTAATACTTCACCAGTATTAGAGGTAATTAAAGACGGAAAAAATGGACTTTTAGTAGATTTCTTTTCACCCGAAGAAATAGCCCAAAAAGTAGATACAGCCTTAGATAATCCTGGCGATATGATGCCCATTCGTACCAAAGCCCGCAAAACAATTATTCAGAATTATGATTTAGACACTTTGTTACCAAAACATTTAGATTGGTTATTAGGTAAGAAACCTAGTCTTAAATCTCAAGGCTTTGGTAAGTACTAGGGGCGAACGGCCGTTCGCCCCTACAGTCAGAATATTTGTTGATAGTATGAATCTGCAAAATCCAAAATCTAAAATCTAAAATCTGTTCGCCCCTACAGTCAGAATATTTGTTGATAGTATGAATCTGCAAAATCCAAAATCCAAAATCTAAAATCGAATGATCAAATCCAGTTTAGGAACATGGAGTCAGCGATTGCTAGCCGCAATACTGTTAGGTGGACAAGTCCTAGTTCATCTACTCAAAGGCAAAATTCACCGCCGTAACACCGTAGAACAATTGGCACTAGTGGGGCCAGATTCCCTATTTATTGCCTTATTGACAGCTATATTTGTCGGTGCAGTATTCACCATTCAGGTAGCAAGGGAATTTATTAACTTTGGTGCGGGCAACCTGGTGGGTGGAGTTTTAGCCGTAGCATTAACAAGAGAACTTACTCCTGTATTAACAGCCGTAATTTTAGCGGGAAGAGTCGGTTCAGCTTTTGCCGCCGAAATTGGCACAATGAGAGTTACAGAACAAATAGACGCGCTGTTAATGTTAAAAACAGATCCTATTGATTATCTAGTTATTCCCCGACTTTTGGCTTGCCTGATCATGCTGCCGATTTTAACTTTGCTATCCTTAATCACAGGAATGTCTGGCGGATTGGTAATAGCTACCCATATTTATAACCTTTCCGATACAGTATTTCTTGATTCAGCGCGGAACTTCCTGGATATGTGGGATATTTGCAGCGCCATGATTAAGGCCTGTTGTTTTGGGGTCTTAATTGCCATTATTGGTTGTAGTTGGGGGTTAACTACTACTGGAGGTGCTAAAGGTGTGGGACAATCAACTACAACTGCCGTTGTCACTGCCTTATTGGTGATATTTATTAGTAACTTCTTTCTCTCTTGGTTAATGTTTCAGGGAACAGGTACTGGATTTACACCAGGATTATGATTTTACAGGCAGGAGGCAGGAGGGAAAAGGAAATAGTTAAGAATTAGCAATTTATAGAAGTAGGAGAAAAAGATTTTGAATAGTTCATTGACACCTAATACGATATCAACAGTAGAACTGAAGCCAAGTTACAATATTCCTGTGTTCTTGGTGCTTGGGGCTATTCCTATACTGTTAATACAACCCTGGGTGGGAGGTATATTAGCGGTATTGGGTTTATTTTTGATGTTGCAAGCTGTAACATTACGGTTTCAATTTACTGCTACAGCTTTTGATCTTTATAGAGGAGAAAAATTAATTCGGCGTTTTCCCTACCAAGAATGGCAAAATTGGCGGATATTTTGGAATCCTGTTCCCATTTTGTTTTATTTTAAAGAGGTTAACAGTATTCACTTTTTGCCCATTTTATTTGACCCCAAAACCTTAAAATCTTGTTTAGAAGAACGTTGTCCACGTATTGATTAGGATTTTGTAGTTAGTTAATTGTATCTTTTGTAAAAGATATTTTTTCGAGAATGGAAAATTTATATTGTTGTTTATGAACCCTGAAGAATCTCAAACTCCAGAACCTATAGATGAGTGGTTGGAACAAATAGAAGTTCAACCACCTGATGAACTACCACAAACCCCAACAGCAGATTTAGAATTAGTGGCAGAAGTACCGCCAGAAATCGTGACAATTATTGATGCTAGAACAGATTCTACAGATGATGAGTCACAACCTACAGAAACACCATCATTAGCATCAGCAGAGGCAAAAATTACTCAGTTGCAGCAACAGGAAGCAGTACTAAAAGCGGAAATTGCTGAGTTGGAAATTACCTATAAAACTCTTCAAACTCAAGTTACAACGACTCAAACGGCACTTTCCCAAATTGTTCAAGATTCATTATCACAGCTAGAACAACGTAAGCAAACCCTACAAATTTCTGTAGAACAACTAGAACGTCGTCAAGAAAGAATTCGCAACGAAATGCGGACTACTTTTGCTGGTACATCCCAAGATTTAGCAATTCGCATACAGGGTTTTAAAGACTATCTCACCGGCAGTTTACAAGATTTGGCATCAGCCGCAGAACAGTTACAACTGGTACAACCAGCTAAGGAAAAGGAAACACCAGTCCAAAAAGAAGCTAACCCTGTTAAAGAACAGTCAGAAATGCCCCAACTTGGCCAGCAGCAGTTTCAGGATACTACCAAAAAAATCCGCCGCTTGCTTGACCAATACCGCAACGAACCAGATTATTATGGATCACCGTGGCAGTTACGCCGCACCTTTGAACCTATTCATGGAGAAAGAATCTCAACTTGGTTTTTTACCCAAGGTGGTAGGGGTGCTTTGCGGACAATGGGTAGCCGCTTACAAAATATTTTAGTTGCGTCGGCAGGAATTTCGATATTGCATCAATTATATGGCGATCGCGTGCGAACTCTGATTTTAGCCAATACACCAGAACGTTTAGGTGAATGGCGACGGGGTTTACAAGATTGTTTAGGTATTGGTCGCCCTGATTTTGGCCCCGATAGAGGCGTTGTATTATTTGAATCCCCCTCCGCTTTAACCCAGAAGGCAGATAGATTAGTTAAAGCTAATCAAATGCCTTTAATTGTGATTGATGATTCTGAGGAACAAATCAGTTTAGCTTTGCTACAATTCCCTCTCTGGTTAGCTTTTGCCCCTGATCCAAAAACTATGCGAGATCGGGATTTTGATGATGATTTTTAATTAGTTAGTAATCAGTTTATGATTATTTAGCCCCCTAAATCCCCCAAGTTTGGGGGACTTTGAAATTCTTATTC
>NZ_PGEM01000104.1:43222-43843 GCF_002934005.1 Cuspidothrix issatschenkoi CHARLIE-1
TATATGCAACTTTACAAAGAAATGGTATAACAACTGATAACGGACAACTGACAACTAACAAATTTATGTGGTTAACTTTGTGTGGAGTAGCGGTTTTATTAGCTTACATTTTTGGTTCTTTTCCAACTGGATATTTAGCAGGTAAGCTATTAAAAGGAATTGATATTCGAGAAGTGGGTTCTGGTTCAACCGGTGCAACAAATGTTTTGAGAACTTTGGGTAAAGTTCCAGGGGCATTTGTATTATTAATTGATGCTTTGAAGGGAGTTTTATCAATAAATTTAGTTTATGTTTTATTTAATATTGCACCTAGCCAGAATTTAATGCCATCAACTGTAAATGTCGAAATCTGGCAACCTTATTTAGTTACTTTAGCTGGTTTAGCTGCCCTTTTAGGACATAGTAAATCTATTTTTCTCGGTTTTACAGGGGGTAAATCTGTTGCTACTGGTGTGGGTATTTTATTAGCTATTAGTTGGCAAGTCGGTTTATCAACATTAGGCGTTTTCGGGGTTGTAATTGCTATTTCGAGAATTGTATCTTTAAGTTCTATTGCTGGGGCTGTGGCTGTTTCTATTTTAATGGTAATTTTTCATCAACCCTTAGCTTATATTTTACTTG
>NZ_PGEM01000105.1 GCF_002934005.1 Cuspidothrix issatschenkoi CHARLIE-1
TAAAACGCTATCGTCAATGCTCGTACTCAATTAATATAGCTGTAGACAGAGTAGTTAGGACATCAGTTAATCATGAAACTCTTACTACAAGAGGGTTTTACTTCTGACTCCTGACTTCTGACTCCTGACTACTGCTATAACTGATGACTGAAAATTAAAATAGGTAAGGGTGTACTAACGTACACCCCACAAGTTGCAAATTACAGCAGATTGCGAGTCAATGAGGTACAAACTAAAAACTAAAACATGACTTACGCCACGCTGCGCTATCAAACGGCAAGAGTGTTTTACCTCCTGCCCCCTGCCCCCTGCTTCCTGCCTTCTGCTATATGAAAGAGCAAAATTTAACGAGACACATTAATCAGCAGCATCCATTGCTGCTGCTCCTGTTCCTTCATCCTCTTCACTCTTAGGCGATCTTTGCTGGAATCGTCTGCCCATTCTTCCTGTAGTAGTCCGTTTACGAAACTTTCTGGCGTAAGCCTGGTTTCGTAGCGCCTTTTCTTTTTTCGGGTTACGGCGCTTTGCCATATTTACCTCATGAATAAACAACAAAAAACTGGCATCTAGGCGCTACTTAGGCAATATCAGCTACCTACGTTATTGATATACTTTTTTAGCCTAGTGCAGCGATCAATACACTTTAAACAGCATACTATTGTATCGTAACAAGAAGTCTTATGTCAAGCTAATTTTAGGCTACTCATAAGTAATGGGTCATGAGTTAATTGTAATTGGTAACATAAATTACTCTCTATCTTCCTGTTTTCTCTTTGTCTCACAGCAATATTTTTAGCTATTATTGGAATGATATCGAAAGCAGAGGTTAAAATTGATTGATTATGGGAAAATTACCGGGATTATTCACTCAAAACTGCAATATTTGTATAAATAAAAACACAATTATAATTTTGGAAGTTGAGTCTATACAAGTGCTGAAAAGTAGATAACATTAACATCACAAAGCAATTTCCAACTTGAACATTCTTGCTTTTTTTACGCCACTAATAGAGTCCTCACGTAGCTTATGGCACTTTGGACAAACCGTATTGGGTATTATATTTCGCCATCCCATTACTGGTACAAGTATTATCCCCATTTTACCTGATGGTCAGATTGTACTCATTAGAAGAAAAGATGATGGTCGTTGGTCATTACCTGGTGGTATGGTGGACTGGGGAGAAGATATTCCTCATGCAGTCCGTCGAGAGTTGATGGAAGAAACAGGACTAGAAGTAGTTAATATTCGTCGTTTAGTCGGAGTTTATTCCTCACCAAACCGCGATCCTCGCATTCATTCTATTTGTATTGTTGTTGAGGCTGAAGTTGAAGGAGAAATGACAATAACAGATACTTTGGAAGTTTTAGACATCCAAGCTTTTCCTCCTAGTTCTTTACCCAAACCAGATATGTCTCATGATCATGCTCGTCAGTTACAAAACTACTTAAATGGTTTAACAACACTGGCATAAAATTAAGAATTCAGGTGAGGCGATAATATGCTCGACTTCACCAGATCAATTTATAATTGCTGCACACAATAAATCAAAGAAGTCGGGGATCTAGATATGAAGGAGTAATATAGCTGTATTCTCAATACTTACAGATAAAATGTGGAGAATTTTAAATTTTTGGTTTTAAAATTAAATCTAAAATTTATAATTAGGAATTGCCAAAGTTAGATCAGTAAATTAGTAAATAGAAGATGAATATTTTATTTCGCAACTCCCGGAGAAAATTATCGCAAGGAGTATTGTTTTGGCGGGAAGTTGGTACAGGAATACCAATGATTTTCTTACATGGTGCATGGAATGATGGTAGTGAATGGGTATCAGCAATGGAATTATTAGCTAAAGATATCCATTGTTTTACACCAGATTTATTAGGTTTTGGTGAATCAGCACATCCTAGTATTCATCATTCTATAGATTTACAAGTCCAATGTTTAGCAGATTTTATTGAAGCTTTAAAGTTAGAAAAAGTCTATTTAGTTGGTAATTCTTTAGGTGGTTGGATTGCTGCTAGTTATGCTTTAAAATATCCAGAAAAACTATATGGTTTAATATTGTTATCACCGGAGGGAGTATCAGTACAAGGACAGGAAAAATATTGGCAAAAAAGCCGATTTTTGTTTAATTGTCCCATCTTAATAATTAAATTTTTACGCTTGATGAGTTACTTGATGAACTTGATAGGTTGGGAAGAAACAATTTCTAGAGATTTAGAATTAAGAAAAACTTTGTTAGCATATCCTACAGCTTGTCAGTTGCTTTTTAATCGTAAACCAGCAGAAATAGAAACGGAATTATTAGATAAAAAGTTACCTAATATTCAAGTTCCCTGTTTGATTTTACAAGGTGGACAAGATAATGCGATCGCCATCTCTAGAAGTAATACTTACGCTCGACTAATTCCTAATGTTGAATTACATACCATTGCCCATGGAGAAAGTAATTTACCAGAATCTTGTGCTGGGGTTGTTGCTGAAGCTATTCAGAATTTCATTAGTAAATAGGCAACAGAAGCATTCAGGTCCCCGACTTCTCTAAGAAGTCGGAGATATTGTTATATAGCTATATTCTCAATACCTTATCCAAATTGGCAAAAGCCTTGATTTGTAGGTTGGGTTGTTCGCGTTGCGAAGCAATAGCATGAAACCTAAAAAACGCGTTGGGTTGCGCTGTCGCTTAACCCAACAAAGCAGAAAATGGACAAGGTATTGATTCTAAAACAGACTTTCAAAGGGTTCATAATCATATTCTTCGAGAACTTCATTAAATAGCTCTGTTGCTCTATCATTATCAAGTTCTAAGTCTTGTCCTAACTTAGTCCAGTATTCATATTCTTCATCACTAAAACATTCATCAGCAAGAGCAAATTCCACAGACATTTGAAAAGCTTCCTCTGCTGCATCTTCAGCCAAAATAATTTGTACAGCCGCATTATAAAGCAGTTCAAAGCCACCAATTTCTAGTAAATTATTGATTTTTTCTTCTAGAGATTCAGTATCAATTTCATAGCTTTCATAAAGTCCTGCCAATAACTCAGATTCTTCATCAGATAAACCATCTACATCTGCACCATATAAACAAATAACTGCTATAGATTCAACCAGAGTTAAATAACAATTCTCTTGTTCTTCTGCGTCTTCTTCTTCATAAAATTCCTCATCAAAATCTTCATCTTCTTGATCCCAAATATCCTCACTTAGATCAAAGTCAGTTGTTCCTTTTATTTTCCAACATTCAAAACATAAATCTGAGTTTGTCATGTACTCATAAGGAATGTAGCAATATCCTCCATCTGCCCATTCTTCACCCCAGGAGTTACGGACAATAAAGACTTCAGCACTATCTTTATAACCGACGCAAAGCATCGCGTGTTTTCCATGTTCTTCTCTGCCTTCATCACCGTTTAAATCTGGCATCGGAACCCTGCCTTTAGCAGTCACACGATCAAAAGATTTAAACAAAGTGAGTCCAAAAATAAAAGGATAACCTTCTGCTAAACAATGTTTCATGGAATAAAGCTCAACAGAAACCTGTTCTGGTGTTTCCCATTGAAAATCAGGAACATTAAGAAGTTTTGCAGCCTCTTTATAGGCATGAGAAACTGGTTGAGTGTTAACATTTTTGACTTTACCATTTTCTGTAACTTCATAAGCCCAGGTTGATTCATGACAAATGCCTTTTTCCTGTAAGCTCATTAATGCTAAAGTAATGCTACTTCCTTGGTCTTGAATTTTATCTTGACCGAAGTGTTCTAGTCCTAATACTCTGGCATTATAATAAACAAAAAGACGGCTAAAATCAAGTTCCTGTCCTACACGATTCATCACATATTCATAACCCCCGACAACAGCATTTGCTGTACAACTATTAGCACCTGCTTGATTTTCTACAGGAGTCATAAAGGAACGGAGATCAACTTGTGGGGGTAATTCTTCTTCTGTAAAACGCTCAGTTTTATAGATGTCAGAACCAGGAATTTCTTGTTGGGAAGCACTACAACCGCTTAATGCTTTCCATAAACCTGTATTCCGATCTACGACATAAGATAATACAGCTTTTTTAGACATATAATTTGATGTGGATAATCCACAGGGCAACAAGTATAAAAATTATAAAATATGTCTCTAGACAGATGTGATATTTTTACAATTACTCAATTATTCTTAACACCTAGGACTTACGCATTGACAGGATGAACCAAATATGGGGTATGGTTTTCGGGCATTTTAAGGTTATTTTTTGATGATTTTTAAGCGATAGCGAAGCCCTGCTGCAAGCAGTTCGCTATTGAACAGAAGTTAATCGCCAAAAGCCTGAAACGACAGATTTTCGTTCATGCACATCATGGTTAATTTGTACAGTGCGTAAGTCCTAACACCCCCTCTCTGTCGGGAAGGGGATAAATGTTTTTACTTACATCTGAGGGATTCGCGAGTATCTGCACCTGTTTGAGAATTTACCCCACTGGCATCAAGACAAAGTTTTTTCACCTGTACCATATCTAAAATCGCATTGGTAAAATCAGCACCAGTGATATTAACCTGATCAAAACTGGAACGCAACATCATTGCATCTGTAAAGATGGCATCACTTAAGTCAGCGTTTTTAAATCTACTTAAGTAAGCAATACCTTCACTAAAATCCACACCGTGTAAATTGACAGTATCTAATAAAGCACCATTAAATACAGCACCCCGTAAATCAGCATTGCTAAAGTTAGTATTTTCTAATTTGACACTTGTAAACTCTTTACCAATTAAACTTTGACCGGAAAAGTCCTGACCAGGAACTACCTTGTTCAAAAGAGAACTGGTAACATTAGAAGAACTTGCTGCTTGGGCTGAAAGAGGGAAAAACAATACCACCACGGCTAACACACAGCTAATGACAATTTGCCAATACTTCATAATCTTTGCTTAATAAATCTCAACAATTCCACTATTAATCATTAAACCGCACTAGGGAGTCAGAAATAATTGGCTGCGAAATCAGAATCGATCCCGTAGGATATATAAGTGTTGATACCAATTTTTTATGAATATGAAGATGCACATAATCAGTCCCCCCTGTAGTCTCCCCTTAGTAAGCAGGGACGCTGAAGCCGGGGTGTAAATTATATGCAACTTTACAAAGAAATGGTATGAGCTACTATCCTACCTAAATATAAATAACCATCTGTGGCTAATCAAGAAAATATTACTCCCTCTCTAGCGCGAACCCCTTTATATCAAACGGGTGTAGAACTCAAAGCCAAATTTACCAGCTTTGGTGGCTGGGAAATGCCCATACAATATAGCAGTATTACCCAAGAACATCACGCCGTTAGAAATACTGCGGGAATGTTTGATATTTCCCACATGGGCAAGTTTACCCTCCAAGGTAAAAATGTAATTTCCCAACTTGAGTATTTAGTTCCTTCGGATCTGAGTCGCTTACAATCTGGACAAGCACAATATACAGTATTACTCAATCCGCAAGGGGGAATTATTGACGATATCATTATTTATTACCAAGGTACAGATACCACTAATATTCAAAAGGTAGTAATTATCGTCAATGCGGCAACTACAGATAAAGATAAAACATGGATCTTGACACATCTTGATCCTGATGTTGTTGAATTTCAAGACCTTTCACGGGATAAAATCTTAATTGCCCTCCAAGGTCCAACAGCTACTAGTCATCTTCAGTCCTTAGTTACCAATGATTTATCACTTATTAAGGCTTTTGGACATTTAGAAACAACTATTTTTGGCAAACACGCATTTCTAGCGCGTACTGGCTACACCGGAGAAGATGGCTTTGAGGTGATGATAGATCACGCTGTGGGTATAGAACTATGGCAAACTCTATATAATCTTGGTGTCATCCCCTGTGGACTTGGCTGTAGAGATACCCTGCGCTTAGAAGCTGCAATGGCACTTTATGGTCAAGATATTGATGATACCACCACACCTCTAGAGGCTGGTTTAGGTTGGTTAGTACATTTAGATACTAAAGGCGATTTTATTGGGCGAGAAGTGTTAATCCAGCAAAAAACCCAAGGAGTGCAACGTAAAATGGTAGGTTTACAAACACAGGGACGGAATATTCCCCGCCATGGCTACTCTGTATTATCATCAGGTAAAATTGTTGGAGAAGTATCAAGTGGTACTCTCTCCCCTACTCTTGGTTATCCCATAGCTTTAGCTTATGTTCCCACTGAGTTAGCAACCCTCAAACAGCAGCTAGACGTGGACATTCGGGGTAAAGCTTTCCCGGCGCTGGTGGTAAAACGCCCATTTTATCGCTCAAAGAATCGTGTTAATAACTGATCAGCTTTGAGGCTTTTGAGGAATAATGTGTTTTAGGTTACTCTTGTAACACTATTTTTTAACGTGGAAGTGCAAGTGATATGTCTTTTGAATATCCCCAAGATTTAAGATACTTAGATTCCCATGAATATGTTCGTCTGGATGGCGACATTGCCACTATCGGTATTTCTGAATTTGCTGTTGATCAATTAGGTGATATTGTCTTTTTGGAACTACCAGAAATTGGTGAAGCGATCGCTGTGGGAGAGACATTTGGTACAATTGAATCGGTCAAAGCTGTGGAAGAACTGAATTCACCTGTGACTGGTACTGTCATAGAACGGAATGATGCTTTAATAGAATCTCCTGAACAAGTCGCTGATGATCCCTATGGAGAAGGTTGGTTTCTCAAAGTGCGTATTAATGATGCTGCTGAAATTGAGGATGCGATGACAGCGGATGAGTACCGGGCTTTGGTAGAGGGTGAGTAAATAATTTGAATTTCAGATGATCTAAAATGTAGAGACGTTCCCCTAGAACCTCTCTACACAAGTGTGAGTTTTGTTATCTTAGCTGTTGAAGGTATATTTTTATTATTGAGAAGTAAATTTTCAAATTCCTCAACTTCCCATAGACATTATTTAAGGTTTATGTTCAAAGAATTTATACCTTTTATATTTTAGCCTTTTCTAATAATACATATAACATTTCAATCCGTTTGTAATTAACTATATCAATAATAGTTACTTTTTTGGATTTAACTTCAAAAATTATTCTATATATGCCTACCTTCGCAATAAAATTATCTGGACTTGAAGCCAGCTTAGAAACTTCAATTTCTGAACAATCAGGAAATTTTTTTAGATCACTAATAGCATGACTAATCTTTTCTTTTTCTTGAGTTGGTAAAGTATCAAGTGCTATTTGTGCGTTATCATCTACAACTATTTCATTTTTGTTTATCTGTTTATTATCAGATTTAGTAGCAGGATCACAATACTCAGAAACTATGTGTTGCAAATCATTGAAATTATTGGTTAATCCTTCTCGTTCGGATATTTCCTTAATCTCTGCCAGTGTTCTATCCTTTGTTTCTGTTGGTACGTCGTGTAATACAGAAGCAACTATTTCCAGAACTTTATGATATTCTTGTTGTGCAGTTTCAATACTTTTTTTCATACTAGCCACTGTTTGGCTTAGAAGGCTTCTATGTATGGCAGGAATCCATTCATCCAATAACTCAATAATCAACTTTAAAAACTTACCTAAAACCTCGAAATTCAGCTTCTGAATGTATCCGTGAGCCAGACGATTACGCTTTTCTAAATAAGATTGAATAATATCAAATTCAGAAATTGATAACTCTCCTAAAGAGTACATTGATCTTAGCAATCTTATAACTGGTAAACGTTCAATAGGAATTGATACATCAACTGCTCTTTTTCTTAATGCTCCCTCAAAAACACTCCAAAGAAAAATAAAAGCAGGTTCAATATTATTATTTTCAATCAGTTTGCCAACTTGACTAAAATGGTCAATTATTTCTTCCCAAGAAGGCAGTTCTTCACAAATTCCTGGTAATGATTCGGCTTCTATATCTTCAAGTGTCACTAATAAAAAACTCCAGCCTGGATGTTTACTCACTTCTTCTGCTACAGATTGTAAACGCTCAACTGAAACTGGACTAATGCTGGTTTTTACTCCAATTATTAGACCTATTAAATCAGATTCATTTTCATTCTTAGTAGCAAGAATATCGGGTTGATAATTATCCAAATCAAACGGTAATTGATCTGCTTTCGGGTTTTGTATAATAGTAAATCCCTGATCACGATACTTCTTAATCAAAGATTCAACTTTATCATCATGTAAACTTTTAGTATTGTTTATCATAAGTATTTTTCCAATGGTTGAGATTCACTTACTTTGACATAAACACACTCTTTACCGATAATGACAGCTTCCCGCAATAACAAAGGTAAATTTGTTATATCAATTGGCTCAGATAAAAACCGACGATGACTTTCTACATCTGATATTAGTCTATCATCTTCATAAACTAATTTATTGAGTGCATCCTGAATTGGTTTAATTATGTTATCAGTGTCAGGTGGATTATCACCACAAAGATAAATAAGGGTTAACTGTAAATTAGCATTGTTAATTGGGCTGCCACCTGTCCAAATCTTTTGGGCTTCAGAACGAACAAAAGTTTTCCATTCATTAAGTCCTTTGGGTTTTCCTTGTAATGAAACAGGCCGTCTGGGAATGACAAATTCAAAAGGTATTATTGACATTCCCAGTCCATCTCTTGATTATAACTTAATAAACTTACAGCACCTTCCACCACTTACTCCTCAAGTCTTGGCTATATCTCGAAATTGTACCAAGTTTATACCTACTTCTTTGACCCAAAAGCTAAATTCATTTTTAGGGTTTCAGCACTGCCAAACCCTAAATCAAGTCTTTTAATCCATTTTAAGACTGAATGGGATTATCTCTAGGATTCACCAATCTCAATAATTTCTGTTTAATTTGTGCGTCGAAAACTTCCCATTTCATTTTGGCATAGGCCGAATTTTCATTACCACCAGATAAAAAACCCATGGGAATTTCAAAGCCTCCTGCACCTGTCCTTCCACCACCAAAAAACCGCCCAGCGCTATCTTGTCCAAAGGCTTCTTTAATAAATTCATCGGGATCTAGGGTAAGTTTTGTGGTTCTGAGAGAACCTATCACCACTTCTAGTTCGTCATCTTCATCATGAACGATGCCATAAACTACTGCGGTATGCACATTTTCTTCGGTAACAAGAAAATCAGCAGCTTGGGGAATTGCGTCCCGGTCATCATAGCGCAAGTAACCAACACCAGCTATGGAAAAGTTATTTTGAACGATGCGGTTTTTGAGCGATCGCTCGATCACATCCATGACCCGCTTAGAACGATTTGCTTGCAAAATAGCATTTAATAACTGAGCATCATAAAATCTGCTCAAATACCCAGCAGCCATAAAATCCTCTTCTTGGGCTTGCATGAGGCGATTTGTATCTGAGCGTAAACCGTGCATTAAAGCTGTTGCACATTTAACGTGCTGACTAATACTGTTATCTAAAGTTAGTAATCCTGATTGTAAGTATTGAGTAAAAATTGTGGCAGTTGCTCGCACGTAGGGACGAACATCCATAAATTCTGATTTGAGTTCCCCTTGCAAACTATGATGATCTACTAGCACTACCAGAGGAATTCCCGCTTGTTGTATGGCTGGTAATAGTTGCGAGGTAGTTCCCTGGTTATCAATTAAGACAAACCCTTGATAAGATGATAAATCTTTACTTTTTAAGGTTTGCATTGTCCAGCGTTGGGCAGGTAAATTAGTTAACTTGACTAATGCAATATTTTCCTGGTGGCTTAGAGTTCCCGCATAGATAATTTCACACTTGATATCATACTGTTGGGCAATTAATTGATAAGACCAAGCGCAGGAAAGAGCATCTGGATCAGGAAAATCTTGTAAAATTACTAACTGCCGTTCATGGCGATGTCCCAGGAGAGTCTTTTGTAACTCTTCTGATTTTTGAGATGCCAAAGAATTGCCACGAGGTGCTAAATAGATACTGCTATCACCATTAGTGGATGCTAGGGAAGGCCGGGTTAAAGGTGGAAGTTCTATAATTTCTTTTTCTGGTTCTATTTCGTCAGGGTGGGGATCTGTATTTAAAGATACTCTCTCAATTGGAGAAGCGGGATAATTCACGTACATAGGGAAATGTATTTCTAGGCGTGGAGGGTAGGTTTATCAATTCAGATATAGTGCAAGCGGTGATGCGCTCCTGAAGCTACATAAAACTTGGCAATCATCTAAAATTAATTTTGTCACTTTGTAGACTCATTTATTGTTTGTCAATAGCATCAGTCAAAGAACTATTACATCCACCGAGAGTGCAAAAAAATGCTGAAAGTTAACTATGTCTTGCATCTGGGAGTTGTCTTCTGTGCAAACAAATATGCAGATTTTCAGAAAAATTTGATAATTATCTTGAATATTTATTTGGCTTGTGTTACCATTAAGAACCTGTGTGAAAAATTATTTTGTTTCTTCTGGCTCAATTTTTTGGCGTTATTTGATGGCAATCTATTCATTTACTTGCAATTGTACCAAATTATCAGTTGATCATAAAAACTATCTATATGTCGTTTTTTGAAGACAAAACTACAACGCTCTAATACATGAGGAAGTAATGATGAAACAAAAATATCAGCTTATTGGAAACTAGCCATAAGCTGTGGTTAGCAATAAATTAACAAGGCATTGCAGCCTATTCGCAAAAACTATGACTAGTTTTATTCAAACAGGTATCAATAGAGGCCTATTTTGCCCTCAATATTTGTAGTTAGTTATGGATAACGTCAAAGACCTATAACATATTTTTGCCACTCCTGATGCAGTCCATTTTTTAAATGCTTTGTCACTTCAAAGTAAAGACTGCTATGAGGTTGACGAGGTAAATGACGTAAAGGCATCCGGGCTTCTTGCGGTGTGCGACTACCTTTTTTGATATTGCAGCGTACACAAGCTGTGACAATATTCTCCCAACTATCACCCCCTCCACGCGATCGCGGCATGACATGATCCAGGGTTAACTCATCTCCTGTGTAACCACAGTATTGACAAGTATGACTATCACGATGCAAGATATTTCGACGAGTTAGAGCGATTTCCTTATAGGGAACGCGGACGTAATGACGCAACCGAATTACGGTCGGTAGCGGAAAATCCGAGTAAAGGAATTTACCATTGTATTCTAAGCGTTCAGCCTTACCTTTGATCAACAAAACCGTAGCACGTCGCCAAGTGGTGATGTTGAGCGGTTCGTAAGAAGCGTTCAGGACTAAGACCTTCCCCATGAATCTGCGCTCAAGGTATTAGTTTTACATATATTAACACAAATCTACTCTGCTTGGGGTATGAGAATAATTTATACGTTAGGGCAGGAGGAGCAGGAGGGCGGAGGAGAAATATATTATTCTTTTTCCTTTTTCTTCTTGCCTCTGGTTACTGAGCGACTTGTAATGAGCTTACGATGCCCACCAGCTAGTCGAAGGGTCGAAGTAAGTCGAAGTCTTGCCTCCTGCTTATTCTCTATTCCCTATTCTCTGTTCCCCCTATATCTTGTATAAATTACCGGATCAAGGGTAAACTTCCTGATTAAATTGATATGGCTTTGAGGAGTGAAAATTAAAATTATTAGTTAGTTTGGAAGGCTTACAGTGGTGTGATAGGAGTGCAATGCAATGTTAAGTGGCAAACAAACGCCGATTTTTGCAGACAGTCAGGAACGTGATACTTATGCTTGGTTTTCTCAAAGGGCTTGGGTAGAAATTGATTTAGGGGCCTTGTCCCATAATGTTAAGCAGTTAGTCAAGTTTTTATCACCACGTACCCAATTAATGGCCATTGTCAAAGCGGATGCCTATGGACATGGGGCTGTAACAGTTGCGAAAACAGCTTTAGAAGCGGGTGCAAGTTGGTTAGGTGTAGCCACTGTTCCCGAAGGGATTCAATTGCGGGAAGATGGTATTAAAGCCCCAATTTTAATTTTGGGTGCAGCTAACACACCAGAACAAATTCAAGCCATCGCCCATTGGCAACTTCAACCTACACTATGTAGTCCGAAGCAAGCTTTAGAGTTTTCTAACACCTTAGAAGCAATTAACTATCATGTTTCTTTATCAGTACATATCAAACTAGATACGGGAATGTCAAGATTAGGTACTAATTGGCAACAAGCAGCAGAGTTTGTGCAATTAGTACAAGGATTACCCCATTTAGATATTACCAGTATTTATTCCCATCTAGCTACAGCAGATAGTCCTGATCCAGCAGTGATGGAGGAACAGCATAGACGATTTGAGGAAGCAATTTCACAGATTAAAGCGAAAGGTATCAAAATCCCCAGTTTGCACCTAGCTAACTCAGCCGCTACCTTAGCAGATTCCCGATTACACTATGATATGGTGCGTGTCGGTTTAGCCATATATGGTCTTTCTCCTGCTACTCACTTAACTAATCAAATTCAACTTCAACCCGTTTTACAACTTAAAGCCAGAGTTACCCAAGTCAAAACCATAGCCGCCAGTACTGGTGTTAGCTACGGTCATCATTTTATTGCTCCCAGGGAAATGCGTCTGGCCGTAGTTGGTATTGGTTATGCTGATGGAGTTCCCCGCAGTCTTTCCAACCAAATGCAGGTATTAATCCGTGGACAGCGTGTACCCCAAATTGGTGCAATTACCATGGATCAAATTATGTTAGATGTCAGTTCCATACCAGATTTACAAGAAGGGGAAATAGTTACTTTACTAGGAGAACAGGGACAAGAACAAATTTCGGCTGATGATTGGGCAAATTGTCTGAATACCATTTCTTGGGAAATTCTCTGCGGCTTCAAACACCGTCTACCACGTGTAGCCGTGATGTAGTTAGTGGGGTGGGGAGAAATCATTTATACCCCATACCCCAATTGAGGATTTTCCATTTTTACCTATTGCCATAAATAATTTGTTATGTTAGTATGGGAGTTGATAAAACGCGGATATGGCGAAATTGGCAGACGCGCTAGATTTAGGTTCTAGTTCCGAAAGGAGTGAAGGTTCAAGTCCTTTTATCCGCACTACTAAAAATGTTGAATAATTAATATTTTAAATTATAGCTTTCCAGATTGCTGATAAACAGCAAAGTGAGGGAAGCGTTTTTTGTATAATTTTTTTAATCAACAATCCTAGAAACATTTCTATACTAGGAGTGATTAGGAACCAAGGAAAATAGTTTGTAAGTAAATTATACCAATGATTTCAAATAGGTTCAGGGACATTAAATATTGATCATGATCAAAAAATAAGCCTCAATTCAAAAAATCTTGCTTTTCTGGAGTTATCACCATCCCATTCAACTAAAATAAACTAATTTTCATCATACTTATCCATAAAAAAGATGCAAACAGATTTGAACTATCCAACCATACATACCAACAAAGAAGATAGCTATCTTAAATTTCAACTCAATCAACAAACTGGTGCTGTTTTATCCATTAGTCATACTCAGGAAGCAATTGTAACACCTGTGACATCGGTTACAGCAATTCCAAATATGCCATCTTGTGTATTAGGATTAATGAATTGGCGTAGTCATATCATCTGGATAGTTGATTTACCAAAGATGTTTAATTTAGAATCTCTTGATTATCGGTTACGTCAGTATAATATCATTGTTATTCAAATGAAATCAATGATTTTAGGTGTAGTTGTTCAAGAAATTCAAGGAACCACTAAGTTTACTGTTGATGATATTCGTTCTCCTGTAGGACAAGTCGCATCTAGTTTAGTACCTTATTTGTGTGGTTGTATAGTGCAACAAGAAGAAATATTATTGGTATTAGATGCAGTACATATTTTGCAATCAGAAATTCTTCGTATTAACTCATAATTGATACTTAGATAGTTTGTGTTAAATGTTTTGATTTCCTTTCGATGCAGGATGACTAATGTATGTTGAATAAAACTAATAATATCAAACAAAATACAGATTCTCAAAATCAACCAACTTTGATTACTTCCCCGAAACTCATTGATGATAAAGCAGAAAAATCTAGCACAGAAAATGTTGAAAATCGCGCATTAACATATAAAAAATTTAGATTAAGTACAAAATCTATAATTTTATCTATAGGTGTCGGCACTTTGCCAATATTAGGAATCGGCGCAATCGCTTATATTTTTGGTAGTAACTTAATTACTAAACAAATTATTACATCTCAAGAAACTAAAGCTATTAGCATTAGTGATACAGTTAATGGTTTAATTCAGCAACGCCATGGGGATATTCAAGTATTATCTAATTTATCGTGGTTCAACAAAAATAATGTAACCCAAAAACCAGGATCAGCACAAGCAAATTTAGTGGATAAAGTTGATATAATCCGATTTAATGTACAAACAAAAGACTCCTTAAATCGTCTGATAAAAACAAGTAAAGTTTATGATAGTGTAGCTGCATTTGATTTGAATGGACAAGTAATTATTCAATCAGCAGGAGAAACTTTAACCCCAGAAAACGAACTGCTTTATTTTCAAGAAGTAATTGAAAAAAATACTTCCATTGTTAGTCAACCTGTATTTCTCAAAAATATAGGTGCAGTCATTTATATTGCAGCACCTATCAAAGATAACGGTAATATTATTGGTATAGTCAGAACTCGTATACCCTTAAAATCCTTAGAAGAAGTAGTTCAAGGCTATACAAATGATACATATCAATATTATTTTTTAGATGAAACAGGAAAAATTGTTATTAGTTCCCAAGCAAATTTATTTGGGAAAGCAGCTATAGAAATATATCCAGCTTTAGCTAATGTTTTAAAAGCGAAAAATATTGATACATTTACAGCCATTGCTAAAACCGATCAAAAACAGGAATTAATTAGTTATATACCATTTCATAAATTAGCAGATTTACCGGGAACCAATTGGCAATTAATTCTCACTAAAGATACAACAATTGCCTTTAAACCTCAAAGAGAATTTTTGACATTAATTGCCAGTACAACTCCATTAATTGCATTATTAATGACTTTGGTAGTAGCTGGGTTAAGTCAGAGGATTAATAATAAAAACGATACATCTGTAGGTAATTTAAAGAGTAGCCAAGAGGACATACATCTCAATGCAGCCAAGCCAGAAGAGTACCCAGTAAAAGAAATTCAATGGCTAGAATTAATTTTAAATATTACTAAAAAAATGCGTATGCATTTTCAGCCTGAATACATTTATGAAACAGCAGTTTCAGAACTTATTCAAACCCTCACAGCAGACAGAGTAATTATTTATAAGCTAGATAATCAAACCGGAAAATTTGTAGCTGAATCAATAAATGGTGATTGGGAAAAAATACTGGGTGTATATAATAACGATGGTCATTGGCAAGAATTAGCAGCAAATCCTCAATTACAAATCATATCCAATTTAGAAACAGCTACTAATTTAGCTAATAGTTATCTTGAGTGGCTGCAAAAATTTTATGTGCAAAGCAGTGTCACTGCACCAATTTTTATTCATGGAGAAATTCAAGGCTTTTTAATTGTTCATCATTGTCAGAATTGCCATAATTGGCAGCCAGAAGAAATTAGTTTTTTGACACAGATAACAATGCAAATTGGTTATACTTTAGAACAATCCTATCTAGTAAATCAGATCAAAATATTAAAAGCACATAGCCAAGTTAATAACAGTCAAGATAGTTTAGAACTACAGAATTTTCAGAATAGTCTTCAGCCGATTGTTAATCAAATTGAACAATCTGTGAATGAAGTTAATATGTCATTCCGAAAAATCACAGCAGAGTCCGTGATAGAACCACAAAAAATTAACCACAGCTTAGAAATCATTAACAAGATGACAATTGCTATTCAATCTATAGCGAATATGGCACAGCAAACTGTTAAAATTGTTAATGAAAGTAATTATAAAGCCACGGATACTGAAGCAGCAATGAAGTTAACATGGCAAAATGTTTTATTGATTCAGGAAACAGTTGAGGAAACAACTAAAAAATTAAGATGGTTAGGAGAATCTTCCCAACAAATTTCTCGTGTAGTTTCTATTATTAATCAAATTGCTATGCAAACTAATTTATTAGCAATTAATGCCGGAATTGAAGCGGCAAAAGCAGGAGAAGAAGGTCAAGGTTTTGCTGTAGTAGCGGAAGAAGTGGGAGAATTAGCTGGTAGAAGCGCTACCGCAATTCAAGAAATTGAAGAAATAATTGCCAAAATTCAGCAAGAAACTAGCGAAATGTTACAAACAATGACTGTGGGAAATAATCAAGTTATTGAAAGTAGTCATATGATTAAAAATGCGAAACAGAATTTACAGCAAATTGTGGATGTATCACGACAAATAGATAGTTTAGTTAACTCTATTTTAAGTTCGACCACATCCGAATTACAAACATCACAAATTTTGAGTCAAACTATTCAAGAGATGAACAGTATGTCCACCCATAGTAGTGATAATTTTCGTCAAATTTATCAATCTTTAGAAAAAGCAGTAGATATTTCACAGGAATTAAAGGAAACTTTAGAAACTTTTTTGGTTAATTAAGCTTCTGATTAATTGGCAGAACTCATAAATAAGGAATCATGACTAATGACTAAAGATAAAGAATTTGAAATCCAGATGCAATTTCTGGAAGAAGCGACTGATTACCTCAATACTTTAGAGGGAATTTTACTAGAAATTGATAATAACAAACGGATTGAATTAGAACATATTAACGCAGCCATGCGAGCCGCCCATTCAATTAAAGGTGGTGCAGCAATGATGGGATTTCGTGTATTAAGTGATTTAGCCCATCGTTTGGAAGATGCTTTTAAGGTTTTAAAGACTCAGAAAAATTCTCTAGAATTTGATACTCATTTACAAAGTTTACTACTATCTGCTGTTGATTGGCTCAGACAAATTGTTGGATTGCTTGCTAAGGGTAATAATTTAGATCGTAGTTGGTTAGAAAAAGTTTGTTATCCAGTTTTTGATCAACTTTATCAGCGTCTTGGTGAACCTGCACCAGAAAATATTACAACTTTATTATCATCAGAAAATGGTCAAGAATTTATCCCTTTATTGTTTGAAACGGAAGTTGAAGAATATTTAAAACGTCTAGAAGCAAGATTAAAAAGTAGCAATAAATCAGGGTTTAGATCGGATTTAGCCATGATGGCGAATGAGTTAGCTGGGTTAGGTGAAATGCTTCAGTTAACAGCTTTTACCGAACTATGTCAATCAGTCAGCCGTTCTCTAGATACCTATCCTGATCAGTGTTTAGAAATTGCTGATTTAGCATTACAAGCATGGCGGCGATCACAAGCCTTAGTATTAAGTAATCAATGGCATAATTTACCTAAAAAAATTGATCTAGGTCAAATTATTGATGATCGTGCCTCTGTACAAATAAATATGTCAGCGAATCAAGCCTATCATCTATTAAATAAACCAGTTACTTCTGATTTTAAATTATTAGAAAATGTAGAATTATATCCAGAAATTAATGCCGTTGATTTTGCTGGTCATGCAGAAAATCTACCAATAGATACTAAATATCCTGAACGTAAAAACGATATTAACCCCCTGCATAAAGAAAGAGAAAATCAGGAAAATACAGTTAGAGTTCCTAGTAAACATCTTGAAAGAATTAATGATTTATTTGGGGAAGTCATTATTCAACGCAATGGCTTAAATGTCCAAGTAGAAAGACTGCGTAAATTAGTCCGTAGTCTCAGTCAAAGAGTCCAAACTCTTGATGAAGAGAATCAAGGAATGCGGATAGCTTATACAAAAATGATCAATTATAATCATGTAAATGAAGAAACAGAAAATAATATTTTAGAATCAGATAGCCAGCAAAAAATAAATTTATTATCTCAGAATGTGATGGAAACTCTTGTCCAATTGGCAGAAGTTGCGAGTGATATTCAATTAAGTGTTGATGATACAGATCAAATAGCCCGAAAATTAAATAAAACTTCCAAACAATTGCAACGACAATTAACCCAAATTAGGATGCGTCCTTTTTCCGATTTAGTGGAACGTTTTCCCAGGGCAATTAGAGACTTAAATGTTGAGTATGGCAAAAATGTCCAATTAAAAATTGAAGGAGGAAATACTTTAATTGAGCGAAGCATTTTGGAAGCTTTAAATGAGCCGTTAATGCACTTATTACGCAATGCTTTTGATCATGGAATTGAAGATCCGGCAACACGCAAAGCCCAAGGAAAATCCGAACAAGGTTTAATTGAAATTAAAGCCGCTTATCATAGTAATCGCACAATTATTACTATCCGTGATGATGGTCGAGGTATTGCGTTAGGAAAAATTCGTGATCGGGCTGTAAAAATGGGTTTGGATCATGTTTTATTAGCAAATGCTACTGATGAAGAACTGCTATCATTAATTTTTGAACCTGGTTTTAGTACCTCGGAACAGGTAACAGCTTTATCTGGTCGGGGAGTGGGAATGGATGTAGTGCGAAATAACCTGAAAATAGCGCGGGGAGATGTGAATGTTGATACCCAAGCTGGCATAGGAACAAAATTTACATTATCTGTACCATTTACCCTATCAGTAGCGCGAGTATTATTAGTAGAAAGTGATGCTTGTGGCGATCGCAATTATCGTTTACTCTTAGCATTTTCTACAGATGTGATTGCGGAAATTTTCTTATTAGCAAATGAGCAAATTTTCTATCAAGATAGTAAGGAATTTATTCATTGGCAAAATACTCAATTACCATTATTACGCCTCAATAGTTACTTTGAATTTAATTGTTCTCATTACAGTAACTGGGAATTGGAAACCCCCCCCATTATTAATGCAACCAGCGTATTAATAATTAAACATGATCATCAACAAATTGCCGTTCAAGTAGAACGCTGTTGGGGTGAACAGGAAGTAGCAATTCGTCAAGTAGAAGGTAATATTCCCCTACCTAGCGGTTTTAATAACTGTACTATTTTGGGCGATGGTCGAGTAGTTCCCCTAGTAAATACAAATGATTTAGTATTATGGGTAACAACTGGTCAACGTCCCCATGTTAGTAATAAACTACCAACCACAAGATTACAAACTGCCTTCCTACAACCACCAAAAGTACGCATTGTCAGCCAACCTACCCGACAAAAAGGAATTATTTTAATCGTTGATGATTCAATTAATGTGCGGCGTTACCTAGCTTTAACTCTAGAAAAAGGTGGATATCAAGTAGAACAAGCTAAAGATGGTCAAGAAGCTTTAGAAAAACTAGAAAGTGGTTTACAAATTCAAGCGGTAATCTGTGATATTGAAATGCCACGACTTGATGGTTATAATTTCTTAGAACGTATTAATAATAATGCAGAATTAAAACATATTCCTGTGGCAATGTTGACCTCTCGTAGTAGTAGTAAACATCGTCAATTGGCTATGCAATTAGGGGCAAAAGCCTATTTCTCTAAACCTTATAATGAGCAAGAGTTATTGAAAACATTGGAGGAAATTATTTTCCAGGTTGTGGAAACAGTATCATCTAATTAGGACCTGAAGAGTAAGCTTTATTTTTAGATGATATATTTACCCAGAGATAAAGTTTGAATAAAAGTACGAGATTCCGGGATATTCTGAAAAATTCTGCCTATACTTTCTGAGTTGATAAAATCTAACGCGTTTTTCTTCAACTCTTCTTCTCTTAAAGTTTGCAGTTCAGTAGTACCATAAAGTAATTGTTTCAATTCTCTTGGTTTTTTACCATAAGCTGATTTAATGAATTTTTGAGAATCTGTTTTAGCAGCAGCTATTAATATTTCTGTAGAAGGAAAAACAACAAATGGAATGACTACAGGTAAATATTCATGGGTATAATTTTCTCTTACTTTCGCTCGATAAAATTCTTCTATACTACCTACTAATATGTTAGAAATACTAACTCTCCAATCTTTGAAGTAGTCATCAGGATGGGAAAATGTATGTTCACTATCAGCAGTCACTAAAATAATGTCTCGATTAGAAATTAGCCCTAGTTCACTTTCAAAGTCTGCAAAAGCACCAAAAATAGTTCTTGTCACTGAGTTTTTCAACGCTAAAGCTTCTTTACCTGTTAGGTAGCAGCTATCTTTAATTTTATCAGCCTCTCGACAATATTTATCTACTGCATCATGAATATTTTGTCTGTTTAACTCAATATAGTTAAGAGTTACATTGTTTTGGTCTTCATCAGATAGAATACACTCAGAGATTTTTTTAAAAATTGCTATATCAGTCGCTCCATCTCCGATAATACCTATATTTCTTGCTAACATCACATTTTTCCTCATTACCTACCTGATTAACCAATTGTCCCTTCATACCACAGTTCTGCTAACCTATATTTTGGTATCTCGACTATCTTTTTACCTGTAGTTTCATCCTCTATAATTTCACCTTCTACAGTACCTATACCTACCAGTGTTTCTAGAGATGTATTTAGATTTCTGACATCACTCTTTCTATTGCGTTTTTCTAGCCGCACTGTATAAACATGATCTAAATGATTATGAAATTCGCGCAAAACAGATGGACTATGGGAAGTAATGATAAATTGAGATGTAAAACCTTCTGAAGTTGGAGATGTCATTTGCCAAATCCAACGCATTAATTCTTGAATATTTCCAGGATTGACACCATTTTCAATTTCTTCTAAAAGTATCAAACTTGGTGTTCTATAAAGAGAAGCAAGAAGACTAATAGCTGCTGCTTTCATGAATCCATCTGAAACTGCATCTGGTGTAAATTCTTGCAGTTTTGTATTTTGTCCAAGATCGAAAATCCACGCAAGTTTTGAAATTTTATCGTTATAACGAACCCCGTGAAAGTTATGATCAAATCGTCTCATCAAAGCAGTAAATCTTGTAAATGTCCGTTCTTCTTTTTCTTTGATATATTTAATAACTGCTTGTAGTCCATAACCTGTATTACCTAATTCAGAAGGAATTTTAATAAAATCACTCTTGTCTCTTTCATCCTGAGAATCATCAATATCATGAATTTGATCATCTTTAACTAGACCTTTAAGAAAAGCTGGTTGGAAGTGATAACTATATGTGTTTGCAAAATCTCCAAAAAAATCTCTACATAGTTTTTTTTCTGCTGTTTGCAAAGATGTATTATCTTCAATATCTTGTCTTAAAGCAATTAAATTAGTTGGCTGATCATATCCACTTACAATTATCTTTTCATCATTATTATCTAGTTTAATTGTTATTTTTTCTTTGCAACTAGCAGATTCTGGAAAATTTTTGTTCTCATACAATTCTATTTCATAAATAATACTGCCATTAGAGTTATGCCAAGATATTTTAAATCCCATTGGTTCGCCATCAGCTAGTCTATAACGATGAGCATATAAGTCTCTGTGGACATTAACTGTTTTTTTAGCATTTCCAGGGCGACCTCTTCTGACAAGCCTACAAAAGTGTTGTATACCTGCTAGAAGATTAGACTTACCTGAATTATTATTACCAATTAATAAGGTGACTGGATGAAGTTCTATAGTAGTCAGCTTATGGGTTTTAAAGTTTTTAAGTGTAACTTGTGTAAACATAATTGTTTTCTGGCAATGGCTTAAATTTTAATTACATTATTACTGTTGATAGCAATTTGAGAATTAACTTGCTAAAAATTAACTTTAACTAAAATTACCGTAGCGATGCCTACTAGCAAGGCATCGCGGATTTTAGATTTGTGATTCATCCGTAATCTAAAATCTAAAATCCAATCAGCGGTCTAACGGTTTACTGCGGCTGCTTCCCGTGCTGCTGCTGCTTGATCTGGGTGAATACCCAAGCGTGTCAGGTTAATGCGACCCTTGTTGTCAATTTCTCGCACTTTGACAATGACCTCATCACCAACAGCTACTTCATCTTCAACTTTACCAACGCGGTAGTCAGCGAGTTGAGAAATGTGAATCATACCTTCTTTTCCAGGCAAGAATTCCACAAAAGCACCAATGGGTATAATCCGGGTCACACGACCGATGTAAACATCCCCTTCATGGAGTTTACGAGTCATGCCTTGAACAATTATCCGCGCTCTCTTCGCCCGGTTTTCATCAACTGCGGAAATGGTGACAGTACCATCATCTTGGATGTCAATTTTTGCACCAGTTTCTTCAGTGATACCCTTAATGGTTTTACCACCAGGTCCAATAACTAGACCAATCATGTCAGGATCAATCTTAATTGTTAGCAAACGTGGAGCAAAGGGTGAAGTTTCTTCCCTGGGAGTGTCAATAGTCTGGAGCATTTTTTCCAGAATGTGCAACCGGGCAGATTTGGCTTGGTTAACAGCTTGGGCAATTACCTCTAAAGGCAAACCAGATATTTTCATATCCATTTGCAAAGCAGTAATCCCAGTATCAGTACCAGCAACTTTGAAGTCCATATCACCCAAAAAGTCTTCAATGCCTTGAATATCGGTAAGGATTCGCACTTCATCCCCTTCCTTAATCAAGCCCATTGCCGCACCGCTCACAGGTTTAGTAATGGGTACACCGGCATCCATGAGGGATAAACTAGAACCACAAACTGAACCCATTGAAGTAGAACCGTTGGAAGAAAGGACTTCCGAAACTACGCGAATGACGTAGGGAAATTTGTCCTTGGGTGGTAGTACAGGTAACAATGCTCGTTCCGCTAATGCACCATGTCCGATTTCCCGTCTACCAGGGGCGCGTAATGGTTTGGTTTCGCCGACGGAGAAGGGGGGGAAGTTATAGTGATGCAGGTAACGTTTGGTTTGCTCTAGTTGCAAGTCATCGTTAAGATTTTGGGCATCTCCAGGAGTACCAAGGGTACACATTGATAGTACCTGAGTTAGTCCCCGGTTAAATAGACCGCTGCCATGTACTCGTTTGGGTATTATACCAACCCTACAAGATATAGGACGGACTTCATCAAGCTTGCGACCATCCACACGCACGTTATCTTCAATAATTTGACGGCGCATGAAGTATTTGGTAATGCTTTTGAAAGTATTCCCCAAAGCTTTGGAATCTGCTGTGGCCGCAATGCGAATGGGGTCTTCTTCCGATAAAGCGGAGATTTCAGCAGCGATACCATCTTTAACTGCATCTAAAGCAATATCACGATCAGTTTTAGTTAACTCAAATTGCGCCAAGATTTTCTTAATCTCATCACTAGCGCGATCGCGGATATAGTTTTCTAAAGTTTGATCTGGTTCTGGTGGTGCTTCTTGCACAAGTTTTAAACCTAGTTCCTCAACTAAATCTAACTGTGCCTGAATCAAATCCCGAACTGCTTCATAACCAAAATCAATCGCCTCAATAATATCCTGTTCTGGCAACTGATTCGCACCAGCTTCGACCATGATCACCCCATCTGGGGAACCAGCTACCACTAAATCCAAATCTCCCGCCTCAATTTCTGCGTAGGTAGGATTAATAATGAAATCGTCACCCACTAAGCCAACTCGCACTGCGGCCATTGGTCCATTAAAAGGAATTTGGGCAATGAGGGTAGCAATTGAAGCACCTGTGACTGCTAACACATCGGGGGGGACTTGCTCATCCATTGACATGGTTATTGCCACAACTTGCAAATCATCCCGCAACCATGAAGGGAATAAAGGACGGAGTGGACGGTCAATCAGACGACTGGCAAGAATTGCCTTTTCCGGTGGGCGACCTTCCCGGCGCATAATTCCCCCAGGAATTCTTCCCGCCGCATACAATCTTTCTTCGTAATCTACGGTCAATGGCAAAAAATCAATGCCTTCCCGCGCTGCTGACCTTGTAGCCGTTACTAAAACAGTTGTATCTCCTGATTGTATTAAAACCGACCCACCTGCTTGGGGGGCTAGTAGGCCAACCGTCAGTCGAATATCCCGTCCATCAAAGGATATTGACTTTTCAAATTCTGCCATTCAGTTTTTTTTCCTTCTCTTACGCGATTCTCACTCTGTGGCAATCCTAACATTTATGAACTCTAGACGGCTTCTGTAATAAACAAACATAAAACAAAATTTCCTAAGTTAGCTGTACAACGGGCTTCATATCTGGGTTTGTTCCCTAAGTTATATTTTTCAGAACGATTTAATAATATTTAATCAATCAATTAACAGGCAATTGGCTGTATTAACCTTGCCTCGTCCTTAATCAAGAATTTGATGATTTGAATATTTTAATAATTTTTGTCAGAATCGGGATGTCCAGGATTTAAGGATTGAAGGATATTTGGTTGTTTTAGGCTTTTGGGAATGAAGTTTATATAAATAGCGATAGGGAAGCGCTGCTGCAAGCAGTTCGCCTAAAAATCAGCGAAAAATCACATTTAAATGTCTGAAACCCATACCTCATATTTGGTTGATTCTGTCAACGCGTAAGTCCTACATTGATAGAATTTGGTGATTATCGAAAATATTTAATGTATTAATCCTGTAAATCCTTAAATACTAGGTATCCTGATTCTGACATTTTAATCATTAGTTTATTAAAGCTGTTGTTAGGTTGCGCTATCGCTTAACCCAACATACATTAAATAGTATCAGGATCTATATTTAATTCCCGCAATTTAGCTGCTAAACGTTCTGATTTTTTCGTTTCTTTTTCTGCGGTTTCTTCAGGTGTGGGAACT
>NZ_PGEM01000106.1 GCF_002934005.1 Cuspidothrix issatschenkoi CHARLIE-1
CTAAGCAACGCAATGATATAATTACCAGAATATAATTAAATTAATCTTCACCATATCAGGACTTACGCAAAATAGAACGAAAGTAGGGGTAATACCCTTCGGGAAGCAAGCTACATGAATTACCCCTACGAAATAATCAGGGTTGCAGTTACATCTTGCGTAAGTCCTACATATCTACAAGGGTATGATTATTTGGCAACCAGGGCAACAAATTAATAACGGTAGATTTATGACAAATCATTCACAACAACCCGGAAAATACGATGCTGTATTAGGTGGTCAAAATCAAAATCAAACCCCGGAGTTTGCAGCAGTTTTAGGTGGCATTGAAGGAGTAAAATTAGGATTGAGTAATCCTAACCCCCAAGTAAGAATAGTCTCAGTTAAACAGGCTTTGAATTATGGAGAAAGTGGGTTAGATTTAGTTATTCAGTCTTTAAATGATGACTGTGAAGATGTCCAAAATACTGCTTATGGTTTATTAACACTTCGTACAGAAGCAAAGGTAAAAGAAGCGTTAATAATATTCGATAATGCACAATTAAAATCAGATGTAGGAATGAACTACAGGAAACTGCGTGACTACCTCGCACAAGGGAAATGGAAGGAAGCAGACGAGGAAACAAGACGGGTAATGTTAGCAGTTGCGAAACGGGAAAAGGAAGATTGGTTAGATGAAAAAAGTATTGATAATTTTCCCTGTGCAGACCTGAGTATTATTGATAAGTTGTGGGTAAAATACAGTGATGGTAAATTTGGGTTTTCTATCCAGAAACGAATTTATCAAGGTTTCGGTGGAACGAGAAAATATAACAGCGAAATTTGGAGACAGTTCGGGGACAAGGTAGGATGGAATGCAGGAGACTGGTTGTACTACAAAGATATTTTGACAAGAATTACAGCACCAGAAGGCCACCTACCACGGGAGGTTTTTGTCGGTAGGTTTGACCACTTTAGTGTGAGGGGGAGGGGGGGGTTTGTGGTTCTTCTCTCGCGTCGAGACTTGTAAACTGTAACATTTAAGGGTTACAGAAAATTATTAAAAATTGTAAACAAGTGATTTTGTACGAAGTCTTGAGGGTTCTGGGTTTTGGATACCTGGTACTGGGTTTTTTGGTTTTTCAGAAAAAACCTGTAGTACAATACCGAATAAATCATGTACTAGACGCGAAAATCCATATCCTGAACGTTCTTACATCCTGGGTATCCTGTTTGGTGACAAATTAGGATTAGGATTATAACAATTGGCTTTGACAAACTTAGATGCAACTTGTTGAATTTCCTCATTATCAATATTTAACTCATCCCAAAACAGCTTTAACTGTCCTGGAGAAGATTTTTTTCCCTGACGTTTTGGTTTCATTCCCGCTAATAACTTGCTACCCCAACGTTGTCGCTTTTCCGGTTTCGGTTGGGGACGGTATTTTTTACAGAAACCTCTATTCAAACTCCCACCAAAAATCATCCAGTAACAAAAGAGGATATTGTTTTTGGTTTACAACCACCATACAAACGTCCTTATACTGGTTATGGGGTAGCTTAATTTCTATTTCTCAAGAAGTCGGGGATCTAAGCAACGCAATGATATAATTACCAAAATATAATTGAATTAATCTTCACCATATCTACAAGGGTATGATTATTTGGCAACCAGGGCAACAAATTAATAACGGTAGATTTATCATTCAGGGTAAACCCTTGGGTAGTGGTGGTTTTGGGACTACCTACAAAGCCTTAGAACCTAGCACGGGTAAATTATACGCCATTAAAACCCTCAATCAGCAAATGCAATTGCAAGAGGACTTTGCAGAACAACAGGTTAAGTTTATTAACGAAGCCTTGACAATTAAAGGTTTTGATCATCAGCATATTCTCAAAGTCCATGAAGTCATCCAATCAGGTGAGCTTTTTGGCGTGGTGATGGAATATATTGATGGAGTAACTTTATTTCAATATATTAGACAAAAGGGACAACTTACCGAAAGCGAAGCACTATTATATATAGATCAAATTGGTCAGGCTTTAGAATATATTCACGCTAAAGGCAGTTTACACCGAGACATTAAACCTGCAAATATTCTTTTACGCCAAAATAAACAAGAAGCGGTTTTAATTGATTTTGGTTTAACTCGCAGTATGGCTACTAAAAGTATGACTGCTTCTTTAACGGAAGGTTATGCACCTATTGAACAATATCGTCGCAAAGGGAGTTTTGGACCCCATACCGATGTTTACGCTTTAGCTGCTACTTTATATTATCTGCTCACGGCTGATGGACTCAACAAAGAGGGTGAATTTAGTCCCGTACCCGCACAAAACCGGAAATATGATGATGAACCTTTACCCGCACCTCAACATTATAATTCTTGCATTAGTCAGAGGGTGAATGATGCTATTTTAGCAGGGATGGAAATAGAACCGGAAAACCGGACTCAGACTGTGTTGGAGTTTCGGGAAAATTTGGGTTTGGTGGTTCAACCTGTACCAGTTCAACCTGTGATAATACCATCTATTTCTACACCTCAACCACAACCAAGACAACAGCAAAATATCCCCGCACCTCAATCGAATAACCAAGAGGTACAATTAAAATCATCCTGTGGAATGGACTACAGGAAACTGCGTGACTACCTCGCACAAGGGAAATGGAAGGAAGCAGACGGGGAAACAAGACGGGTAATGTTAGCAGTTGCGAAACGGGAAAAGGACGGTTGGTTAGATGATAAAAGTATTGATAATTTTCCCTGTGAAGACCTGAGTATTATTGATAAGTTGTGGGTAAAATACAGTGATGGTAAGTTTGGTTTTTCTGTGCAGAAACGAATTTATCAAGGTTTCGGTGGAACGAGAAAATATAACAGCGAAATTTGGATACAGTTCGGGGACAAGGTAGGATGGAGAAAAGGAGGCGACTGGTTGTACTACAAAGATATTACTTTTGACAATAAAGCACCAGAAGGCCACCTACCTTTAGTTTTCCGGCTGTATTGGAGTGGGGTGCGGGTGGGTTGTTCTTCTCTCGCGTCGAGACTTGTAAACTGTAACATTTAAGGGTTACAGAAAATTATTAAGTCAGAATCAGGATGTCCAGGATTGAAGGATGTACAGGATAGTAGCTAACTATAATTTTCTAGAAATCATGATTTTTGTATCATAGAAAATAACAAACTTTGGAAAAAATCACCATGCCCAAAATTACCCTAGAAATATCAGAAGAATTATCTCAACAAATAGCACAAATTGGCATAGAAACTTTACCAGAATTACTTGCTTTAAGTCTGCAACAACCACCCATACCAACACAAATTTACCAATATATTCTTAATTTTCTTGCTAGTAACCCCACACCCCAACAAATGGCAGAATTTAAACCTACACCAGAAATACAAGATAGGTTGAGTACCTTACTCACACGCAGTAAAGCAGGTAAACTCACACCCACAGAGTCAAAAGAACTCGATGAATATGAACGTATTGAACACTTAATTGTCATGATTAAAACTGGTAATTTAGCTTATTTGAGTAATAACCTGTGAGTATATCCTATATTCCCGCAGCACTTCGCAGATTAGTAGAAGAACGCGCAAAACATCAATGTGAATATTGTTTGCTACCTGCAAAAGTTGCATTTTTTCCCCATGAAATTGACCATATCATTGCAGAAAAACATGATGGTGAAACCAATGCTGATAATTTAGCACTCACTTGTTGGCGTTGTAACCGATATAAAGGTAGTGACTTAGGTTCATTTGACCCAGAAACAGGAAATTTTAGTTTTCTATTTAACCCACGTAAACAGGAATGGAAACTTCATTTTATGTTTTCAGAAGTGATGATTATTGGTTTAACTCCAGAAGGAAGAACAACAGTTAAGCTGCTACAAATAAATAGTGAAGAAAGACTAGCAGAACGTAAAAAATTAAGATTTGAATAGGTAATAAATATGTCAAAAAAATCATCAAATCCTACAAAAAATCATCCAGTAACATCCTGAAAATCTTCACATCCTGGACATCCTGATATGGCTACGCCACGCTTCGCTATCAGACAAAAAAAATCACCAAATCCCCACCAAAAATCATCTAATAAGTAGTCGTGCAAAATAAATTTTATATTTTGGAGAGGGAACAGGGAACAGGGAACAGGAAATAAGGAATACAGAGATTTTTCTTTTTTCCAAAAATGTTAAATTAATTTTGCTCAGGTACTTAACATCCTGTAAATCTTTACATCCTGGATATCCTGATTCAGAATATTACAGCTTAGGATATAATCAAATTGGGTAAATAATCAAAATAATCTATGAATACATTAGAACGACATAACGCACCAATTAATTCAGACAAATATTAAAGACATAACTTAAAATTAAAGAATGCCCAAAAAAAATTAGACAATTAAAATCTATGTTAACAAAAGCAGGATTTATTTACCGTCCCGCAAAAGGTAGTCATAGTTTTTGGACTCATCCATTAATACCAGATGAACCTGTAACCATAGCAGGAGGTGATGGAGATGATGCACCAAAATATTTAGAAAAACAAGTAAATAATGTATAGCAACCACCACATCGGTTAGGACAGTAGGGGCGAAGCATTCGGGCAGATAATTTATGGCTCTTACCCTGATATTTTTCGCCCGAATGCTTCGCCCATCCCCTAAATTTATGTCCTAACCTTCCTGGCGACTGCTATATTACAAAAACTAGAAAAATTACAGGAGGAATCATGAATTATCATTATAGTATGATCATTCAATGGTCAAACGAAGATAATTGTTATTTAGTACATTTACCTGAATTTCCTTGGCAACAATTCCACACCCATGGTAAAACTTATACAGAAGCAGCAAAAAATGGAGAAGAAGTCATAGAATCTCTAATTTTGTGGTATCAAGAACAGGGAAAAACTTTGCCAGAACCAATAGCTTTACCAGAAAAATCCTTAAATGTCGCATAAATTTATAAATTTGTGTATTGATATTGTCACAAATTAAAATATTAGTACATCACAGATAAAATCAATACCCCGAATAACTCAGACAAAAAAATTATGACAATAGCTGACCAAATTTACGCACTTGTAAAAACCCTACCCCCAGCACAAGCTGAAGAAATTCTCAACTTTGCAGAATTTATCCGTAATAAACACCTCAACACTAATCAAAATATCAATAACTAAGATCCCCGACTTCTTAGACAATTTATCTGTTAAATGGAAAGATTAACAAAAGAAGTCGGGGATCTAAATCTCGTCAGAATCAGGATAACCGGGATTAAAGGATTAACAGGATGGTAATTTATAGATGGTTTAAATTATTCAAAAACAATCATTCAAAAACATCCTGAAAAATCCCCAAGTTCCCACCAAAAATCATCCAACAACATCCTCAAGTCCTGGACATCCTAATTCAGACAAATAAAATCCCCAACTCCCCACCAAAAATCATCCAATCACATCCTGTAAATCCTTAAATCCTGGATATCCTGATTCTGATATAATATGATCAATTACCAGCAGGAGTAAAAGCTATGACTGTTAAAAAACTGATTCAAGCAGAAATTGACAAAATACCAGAACAAGAACTAAATAACCTTTATCAATGGATAAAAGAATTTACCGATAAAATAAATAATATAAAACATTCACAAACCTTAGAAACCTCAGATAAACAACTCACTAATTCCTATCCTTATCATGATTTAGATTATCTTGCTGGAACATGGACACAAGAAGATGAAACAGAATTTTTACTGAATACTCAACAATTTAATGAAATTGATCAAAAGTTATGGCAATAAAATCAATCTTACTAGATACTAATGCTTATACTGCTTTTAAACGTAATCAAAATGAAGCAGTTACAATAATTGCAAATGTAGATATTATTGTCATCAATTCTATCATCCTTGGAGAATTACTAGGAGGTTTTGCATTAGGAAATAAACCAGACATTAATGGTTATGAATTAGATAAATTTATACAATCTCCTAGAGTCAAAATATTTACCATAGATGAAAAAACATCAGAATATTATGCTCTCATTTATTCTCAATTACGAAAGAAAGGAAAACCTATACCTACTAATGATATTTGGATTGCAGCTACAGCAATTCAACATGATTTAATTTTATTTACTTATGATAGTGATTTTGAAAATATAGAAAACTTAAAATTAGGTAATTGTTTAGCAGATTTTATTTAGGAATCATAATTTAACAACATCCTGAAAATCCTCAAATCCTGGACATCGTGATTCAGACAAAATAAAACCTCGAACTCCCACCAAAAATCATTCAATAACATCCTGTAAATCCTCAAATCCTGAACATCCTGATAGCGAAGCGTGGTGTAAGCCATAAATCCTCAAATCCTGGACATTCTGATTCTGACAGTTAAAATCCTAATTCAAACTATGAGAAAAAACTCTCATAATCATCATGACTACCAACCCAGAACCATGTGATTGTATCACCATCTAAAACCCCAATTGCTCGATAATTACGAGTTATTCTCACAGACCAAATATTTTCCTGGTTATTTATACATTTAAAATGCAAAGACGGATAAAAGGGATTTTCTCTCCATAACCGATAAGCTTTTCTCGCACTCTGTCTAACTTGCTTATCAAGAGACTTATATTCATCACAAAAAGAAGCAAGAGTTGCGGACTTCATAACTGATCATAATCCATCGGTTTAGCTAATCCTTCTGCAATCTCTCTCTTAGCACGTTGAGCAGATGCAATTAATTTTTGTTGCGTTTTCTTAAATGAATTATCCCATTTTAATTCGTCTTGCAAATCTTCTAAATATTCTCTCAGATGTTCTGCAACTCTGTCTTGTACATCTTCAGATAAGGATTCCATCATTTTGATTACAGTAGTAATTGCTGGAGATGACATAATACAATATCCTTGGCAACTTTATCTTTACTGAAAAACTAAGTAGGTTGGGGTTAAAAATTGTCGTTGGGGCAAGGGAACAGGGAACAGGGAACAGGGAACAGGGAACAGGGAACAGGGAACAGGGAACAGGGAACAGGGAACAGGGAACAGGGAACAGGGAACAGGGAACAGGGAACAGGGAACAGGGAAGAGAGTTTTGGGCGATTTTACTTTTCTTCACATACCTTTAAATTTTTCGGTCTACCTACTTAACTCAATCAATATAATGAATCATCATAACCCACATGGCATCCTGAACTTATCCTGTAAATCCTCAACATCCTGATATGGCTACGCCACGCTTC
>NZ_PGEM01000107.1 GCF_002934005.1 Cuspidothrix issatschenkoi CHARLIE-1
TTAGGGTGCGGAATGTGGGTTTAAGGATTTTTAGGGAAAATTATTTTCTAGTGCAAAATTAGTAACTCTCAAGTTTTGATTTAAAAATGGAGGTCAAGTAAAATATTATGAGTAAAACATTAACAATTCAGTTATCAGATGAGTTAGAAGAAAAGTTATTAATTCAATCTAAAAAACTCAATTTATCTTTAGAGGAATTAATTTTACAATCACTAGCTAAATCAACAAAATTGATAGATAATTATGAAGATGATCCTATTTTACCTTTATTGGGTACATTAAGATTTGAAAATTCTGATATTGGTGAGAATCATGATCATTATCTCACGGAAAGTTTACAACAGGAGTTAAAAATTGAGAAATAAAGTTTTTATAGATACTTCAGATTGTTTATTTTAGCATATTTTGAAACCGCCAAGAAATGAATTTCATGGCTAATAGCAAAATTCAGCTAAAGCTAAATCAAGATTTATACTTATTCAGTCTGTTTTAACAGACTTTGGCTATTAGACTGATAATTAATTCTCAGGCGGTTTTGTGGGGAAATGAAAGACCGAAAAATTGATACATACAAATTTTATTTAACTTTCTTCACTGCATTCATAATTTTAGGATGGATTCTATAAATTTTTGTTTGCTGAGGAGTTTACCATAAAATCCCCTAAAAGAAGAAATATTGCCATAAAAAGATATCTGATGAGAAGAATAATTACAATATTTATCAACGTCAGGCATTTTACTACCATGCACATGGGAACCGTAAAAAACAATTACATGAGGTATGTCATCTACTTGATTATTTTTGTAAGAGTTTACTAAAAAGATGAGATCACCACCTAAATCAAAGGCTATATCAACATTTTGGCTACCAGACCTGACTGCAAGTAATGTTCTTATTGGACGAATCATTTGCATAAAAACTTCTTCTATTTGACTATAATTATCGTTTATTTTTATTTGTTCGAGTTCAATTTCAGATATTTCTCTTATTCCAAACGTGAAACTTACCTCATCGTAGTCTTCTAACGAACCATATTTAAATATTTTTTTCTCTCTCATTTTAAAGAATTTTAATTGTTGTTTATCATATTTTTTTTGGAGATCAAATACCCACATCATGTTTTGATAATAAGCTTCTCTCTCTTTTATTTCTTCCTCAGATAAAGGGGAATGTTGGAACTCAAAAACACAACCTTTGTAAAGAACATCTGCCCTGTGAACACCAATAATAACTTCCCTACAATTTTCAGGAAACAAATTTTGCCAATTAATATGCCATTCTGTCATAGGCTCATACCATGAATCACAATCTTTTTTATTTTCATGTGACCAATGGTGCATTTTAATACTGCCACATTTAGGAGTGACAGGATTACCGCAACATGGACAGACAGCACCAATGATTCCTTTTTTAGCTTCCAATTTCTGTCCATCAACAAGTGCATATCTCATTTGAATAGTCTCCAGCATCTAACGCTCTTTTTATAAAAGGACTTTAGCAAATTAAGAGGTGAAACTTAAAATATCTTGTATGTATGTTTTACTTCCCCATGTTCCAGTTTATCAGCCAAAACACGCAAAGCCAAAGCCTGAACCTTAGCCACCGCTTCCTGTTTTGTGTTTCCATAAGCCAACACACCGGGAAAATCAATCACTTCCGCAATAAAGCATCTGTCTTCCTCTTATCCAACCTTAAACACCCACTTCATAACCTGTAAAGGTAAGGTAATAAAAGCCATATTTAGCAAAAATCAACAAAATAAATGACATCCATAGAATCCCACAAAAAAGCCAAAGCCCTCAAACCCGGAAGCAAACGCCCCGCCAAAGAACTCTGTAGCGAATGCGGACTATGCGACACCTATTATATCCACTACGTCAAAGAAGCTTGCGCCTTCATTACCCAAAGAATAGACGAACTAGAAACCAGCACCCATAACCGCCCCCGCAACCTCGAAAACGAAAACGAACTATATTTTGGCGTACATCAAGAAATGATGTCCGCCCGCAAAACACAACCCATAGAAGGCGCGCAATGGACAGGAATAGTCAGCACCCTAGCCATAGAAATGCTTAATCGCGGATTAGTTGAAGGCGTGGTATGTGTGCAAAATACCAAAGAAGACCGCTTTCAACCCATGCCCATCATCGCCCGCACCCCCGCAGAAATACTGGCTGCTAAAGTAAATAAACCTACCCTTTCTCCTAACCTATCTATATTAGAAGAGATAGGAAAATCAGGAATGAAGCGGTTATTAGTTATCGGTGTAGGCTGTCAAATTCAAGCATTACGCGCCGTAGAGAAAAAACTCGGTTTAGAAAAACTCTATGTACTCGGAACACCTTGTGTAGATAATGTTACTCGCGCCGGACTGCAAAAATTTCTAGAGACCACCAGCAGATCCCCCGCCACAGTGGTAAGTTACGAATTTATGCAAGACTTCCGAGTACACTTTAAACACGAAGACGGTTCAGAGGAAACAGTACCCTTTTTTGGACTAAAAACTAACGTACTTAAAGATATATTTGCACCATCTTGTATGAGTTGCTTTGATTACGTTAACTCCTTAGCAGATATAGTCGTGGGTTATATGGGCGCACCCTACCCCTGGCAATGGATAGTAGTCAGAAATGATACAGGCAAAGAAATGTTAGAACTGGTGAAAGACCAGCTAGAAACCCAGCCAGTCATGTCCGAGGGCAACCGTAAACCCGCAGTACAACAAGGTATAGAAGCCTATGATAAAGCTGTTACCCTACCGATGTGGGTAGCGAAATTGATGGGAGTAGTCATAGATAAAATCGGACCGAAAGGTTTGGAATATGCGAGATTTTCTATAGATTCCCACTTTGCGAGAAATTACTTATATGTGAAGCGGAATCATCCCCAGAAGTCGGCAGCGCACGTACCAGAATTTGCCAAGCAGATAGTAGCACAGTATAAATTACCTGAATAAACCCAAACAAATTTGGTGACTATCGTTCAGGTGGGGTTTGAATCCCTATCTGAACTCAACCTTCTGCCCTCTGCCTCCTGCCTTATTTAACTAATTTCAACTAACTTAACTGAATATTTTAACTGAAGAAGAAAGAGGACTTATCTCATCTGCTAATATAGCCACAACTTCTAATTTATTAACTTCCTCTTTCAGCCAATTTGTAAATAAATTGCCCAGAATTGTGACGCGCATTTGTTCATTCAATTCTGGTTGAATAATTTCTTCTACTATAATGATATGTACTCCTTTAGGTGTAATGATGGGTTTGATAAGTTGGGGAGGGTTAGCGGCAAAAATAGCGGCTGCAATTTCTGGTCTAAAATCACTACGTTTACGCACACCTTGATATCCGCCAGCCCGTCTAATTTCAGGACTTTGAATATATTGACGGGCAATTTGTTGAAAACTAATTTCTCCTTCTTGGAGAGTATAAAATATTTCTAAAGCTAAATCTTCATCATCTAATATTACTTCATAAATAACTGCGCCACTATAATCAAGTTGATGGGCATAAAAAAATGATTCAACTTTATCAGCAAATAAATGATGGGCTAATTTTGCAGATAGAATATTAAGGTGGGCAATTTCTTCAAAGTTATCTAAAGATAGATAATGTTTTTGTAACCATTGCCAGGTTTCTTCTGCTTTAATTAGATTATTAGCTAATCGTAAGTTATCGGCAGCTTGTTGTAATTCTGCTATTTCGATTTTTATATTTTCTCTTTCAGCCGTTTCCGTAATAATTTTTTGCGTCGCAATTGCTTCTAGTAAACTAGGAATTTGACAAGATATTTTCAGATGTTCAATAATATCTTGATGGGATATTTTTAAAATATCAGACATAATCTAATCTCCTCAACATACTTTGAGAATTATTTGGATTTTTGTTAAATAAATTATCACTGTATATAATATATTTATCTAATATTTTAGTTTCTTATCTCTATCTAATGGTACTTTTAAAATGTGTAGGTTAATTTCAGAGAAGTAATTAATCATGATGTCAGGATAAATCTGATTGTTGAGTAGGGGTAATTCATGAATTACCCCTAGGTTGCTTTTATAAATCTTCGTAATTAGGTGGGGGAATAAGATCCCCGACTTCTGAGATCAATTGATTATTTATGGACAAAATAAATAAAAGAAGTCGGGGATATGGGTATGAACTATTACTATATCTGAATACTTACAAATCTTCAGACAATTAAATAGAAGGCTGTTCTAGAAAAATCAGCAGTCAAAATTTTATTCTCATAAAAACTAAATGGTCCTCTATATGCTGTTTCTTGGGTATTAATACCATCATAAACTGTTGTTAATTGAACAAAATCAGCACGACCTAAGCCACCTAAACCACCTAAAAATGGTATAAATCCACCTAGTATTGGTTGGTAATCTAAATCGTACAAAAATGTTTTTTGATCTTCAATATGTTGGAGATCGGAGATTATAATTGCAGCCATTATTTGCTTTCCTTAATTAAAAATTGTGACAGAATAGCCTTTAAATTTTAGAGACTATTTAACGATATACTCGAACATTATTAGTCCGAGAATAATCTACGGTATGAATTTTATTATCATGAAAATTACCTGCTCCTTCGTAGGTGTTAGAGATGGTATTTACACCATCATAAATAGTATTGATATAAATACCAGGGTTTAGTCCCCAGTGGGGATAATTTCCCCAAAATGTACCACCTAAGACAATACCAATACTTTTTTTCGTTACTTCTAAATCATCTATAAAGGTTTCTGTCTCAGCAGGATATAAGTCTTTAATGACTATTTTCTCCATAATTTCATCCTCTTAATATCCAATTAGGTTAACTACTATATTTTGACATTATTCTCTATTTAAGATTCTAAAAGTTGCATATTAAAGTCTTTTATTTTAGACATAAAATCCTAAAATTTGTCCTCTTAAAATTACGTTATATCAATTCTATATTAAGATGTAAAGTAAGCAGTCAGTAATCAGCAAAAGCCGGAATTTGCGAGCATTTTAAGTGGAAAACTAGGAATTGATTTTGATATTAGTCCCTCTCAAAAATCCTTTCAACTGAGTCCAAAAAGCAGCTTTAGCTGAATTCTTAGGATGCATACAAAAATACCCCCCTGTAGTACAGCAAAACCGGGGGGGGTGAATATATAAGCTTCACATAAAGTTGGTATGATAAAGAAGAATTGAGGAAGATAAGTAAATACCAGGACTTATGTAAAAAACCTCTCAAACTCTCATTTCTCCGTTTCCTCTGTGGCTCTGTGGTGCGTTTTTTCCGTGACTTCTGGGTAAGTCCTAAATAGTTAAAGTTCTAAGCCATTTTTATTAAGCTTTTTAAATGGGTCTAAGATAAAATCAATAATTCGACGCTGACGAATAATTACTTCAGCATTTGCTGTTTGTCCTGGTGTCAGATAAATCTGTTTATTGCCAACTTGTATATAAGGATGTTCTATAGCAATATCCAAGTCATAATTTTCTGTCCGGCTAGGAGTATTTTCTTGAATTTTAGAGTTAGGTGAAATCCAATTAATTTTTCCCGAGACAATACCATATTCCTGAAAAGGAAAGGCATCAAATTTAATTTTGACTGGCATTCCTGCCTTCACAAAACCACTGTGTTGACTAGGCATCCGTGCTTTTAAAATTAAGGTGGCATTTTTGGGGGCAACTTGAGCTATCATTTGTCCTAGTTGGACTACAGAACCAGGTTTTTTAATGGGGAGTTCAAAAATTATACCGTCAATAGGAGATCGAACAATTCGTTGTTTTAACTGTAATTGTAGGGAAAGAATTTGTCCCTTTGTTTGCATAATTTCTGATTTAATGGCAGTAATTTGATTTTGTAAATCCTTGACCTGTTCTTCACTTTTTAATAATGCTAATTCTCCCGATTTAATTGTAGTTCTATAACTGCTTTCTTGTTCTTTTAGTTGTAAACTTGCTTGTTGAATATCAGATTTTACTTGATTCATCAGCGATTGGTAACGGCTATATTCTTCTCTTAATCGCAATTGTGCTGTTTGAATATTAAATTTTGTTTCTTGTTGTAAACGCTGGCTTTCTTCGGCAATTTTTTCTAATTCCACTACTTTAATTTGGGGAATTATACCCGCTTTTGAAAGTTGATAATAACGTTTGACTTCGGAAGCATCTCGATGGAAACGACTTATAGCTAATTTATAGTTAGTTTGGGAAGATTGTATATTTTGTTTGATTTGATCTATTTGGGCTAATTTCTCCAAATTCTGAAAAGTATAAGCACTTTTTTTAGTCTCAAATGTTTGCCTAGCCTGATTAACTTGAGCCAGTTTTTCTAGTGCTTGAGATTGATTTTGCTGCTCTTGAATATTAATTGACATTAAGACTTGATTTTTTAATATTTCTAGTTGGGACTGGCGATTTTTCAGCCCTTCTAATTTTGCTTTTGTTTGTTGAATTTCTGTTTGTAAAACATCGGATTCTATTTCGACTAAAACCTGTCCAGCTTTAACGGTTTCACCTTCTTTAACATTAACAGTAACAACGCTACCAGTTACGGCACTATCTAATTTTTGGGTTGCACCTTTAGGTTCTATTCTGCCACTAGCACTACCTGTTTCATCAACTTTAGTAAACATTGCCCAAGGTAAAATAATGGCGGCAAAACTAACTAATAAATACAACATGGAGCGAGTCCACGCTTTTGGTAAAGCATCTAATAATTCTTCTGTACCATAGAACCAATCCTTGGTTTTATTTAAAGTCTGGTTGGAAATAATACTATGGGATTCAACTGGATAATGTTGATTGATATTTGTTGTTGATTGTGTATAAACTGACTGTGGCATAACTATTTTCAGAGTTTTGTATTTTTGTAGGTATAGATCCCCAAACTTTTTAAGAATTAGGGGAACTATTTGTGCTTAAACAATTAATTTGTTGATGATAATTGTTGTTGGTTGAGATAGAAATAATGTCCTTTTTTCTGAATTAGTTCTTCATGTGTACCACTTTCGACTAAAACCCCTCGATCTAAAACTAAAATCATATCCGCATGACGCACTGTAGAAAGACGATGAGCAATAATGATACTTGTTCGTCCTTGGAGAATTTTTTTGAGATTATTCTGAATAATGCGTTCAGATTCAGCATCCAGATGACTGGTAGCTTCATCTAAGATTAAAAGTCGCGGATTTCCTAATAAAGCACGGGCAATTGCTAACCGTTGGCGTTGTCCACCTGATAACATTCCTCCACCTTCGCCAATTTGTGTTTCATAACCCATGGGCATCCTTTTAATAAATTCATCTGCTCCTGCAAGTTCGGCTGCTGTAATCATTTCATCTAGAGAGGCTTCAGGATGGGCAATTGTGAGATTTTCTCGAATTGTGCCGCCAAATAAAAATGTATCTTGATCAACAACTCCTATTTGCGATCGCAAGGAATGCAAGGAAATACTAGTAACATCTTGATTGTCAATTAAAATTCTTCCATCTGTCGGCAGATATAAGCCTAAAATTAATTTAGATAAGGTGGTTTTTCCTGAACCGCTACGCCCTACAACGGCTACAGTTTGCTCTGGCAAAATTTCAAAACTCAAGTTTTCCAGAATGTTGATTTCACTTTCGGGATGATAGCGAAAAGTAACGTTATTAAAACTAATTCTGCCAACTAATCGGGGTAAATATTGGCGGGTTTGATGTTCTAAATCTTCTTCTGGCTGGGCTTCTAAAACATCATTAACTCGTTCGGTGGCAACAATTACTTCTTGCAGTTGATTCCAAAGAATAATTAACCTTTGAAAAGGCTGAATAATGTTACCCAACAGCATATTAAAAGCAACTAATTGACCGATGGTTAGCTGATTTTGAATAACTAACCAAGCACCAAACCATAATAATCCTGTACTGGCTAAGGATTGAATGGTAGAGCTAACTAATTGCAATTGATTACTAATTACTTGACCACTAAAGTTCTTTTTAATTAAGTTATTTAGCAATTCTTCCCAACGCCAACGCACTGTTTGTTCAATGGCCATGGAACGAATTGAAGAAATCCCCGTTAAACTTTGAATTAAATAACTATTTTCCAAAGTTCCGGCTGTAAATACCTCCCGACTAATGCGGCGTAAAAATGGTGTAGCAAAAAATGTTAAGATCACAAATGGCGGGACAATTGCTAATGTCATCGCTGCCATCGGTGGACTGTACCAAAACATTAATCCCACATAAATAAATACTGTCAATAAATCCAAACCTATAGATAGGGCTTCTCCTGTAAGAAAACGTTGAATTTTTTGATTTTCTTGCACACGAGAGACAATATCACCGACATAACGAGACTCAAAAAATGATAAAGGTAGCCCAAATGTATGTTTAATAAAACCTACCATTAAGGCGACACTAATGCGGTTGGCTGTGTGGTCAAGTAAATATTGCCTTAACCCATTAATGGCGACACGAAATAATCCGAAAATTAACAATCCAAAGCCGACAGTATTTAATGTTAAGACACTACCTTGGACAATGACTCTATCTAACAAAAGTTGAGTAAATAAAGGTGTGACTAAACCAAATATCTGAATTAAGATCGAAGCAATAAATACTTCTAGAAGAACTTGAAAATGGGGTTTAACTAACTCTAATAATTGCCAAAATGGACTGTTAGCTTCTGCGGTTTTTTTCAGAGAAGCTGTGGGTTCTAATAATAAGGCATAACCAGTCCAACCGGCTTTAAATTGACTAATGGTAAGATGACGCAGACCAATGGCAGGATCAGCCACAATTACCTGTTTTTTGGTAATTTCATAGACAACTATGTAATGTTTTCCTTCCCAATGGGCGATCGCGGGTAAAGATTGTTCTGCAAATTTATCCAAGCTGGCTTTAACTGGACGAGTGGCAAAACCAAGGGTTTCTGCCGCCGCACTTAAACTTCGCATGGATGCACCACTACGGCTAATATTTGCTAGATCCCGCAAGCGATTAATACTGAGATTTTTCCCCCAATAACGACCAACCATAACTAAACAGGCCGCAGCACAATCAGCAGCACTTTGTTGTTCTACAAATGGATAACGTTTACTAAATTTACGCCACCAATTTGTAGCAGTTACGGTGGGAACAGGAAAGTAGTGAGGACGCTTTTTTGGTGGGGTAACTGGGGTAATTATTGGTTGAGAAAAATTGGCATTTTTAACCGCTTTTGGGACTGGAATGACGGGAGCTTCTGGAGATTTATTAGTATTAACTATTTCCGCTTTATTCAGTAATCGCCCATAAGTACTGGGAAATTCTCCCATGATTTTATTTAAGGTTTTTTGGGGAAGATAGGCAACTTTTAAATTTACAGAAGCTCTAGCCACATAATTGCTAAACTGTTGTTCTGGAAATAAAGTCAATTCTCCAAATGATTCCCCTGCTGTGAGAGTATTAATTAAATTATTGGAGCTATCAAGCAATCTCACCTTACCACTCAATACAATATAAATTCCTGGCTTGGCTGTTGTCCCTTGCCAAAATTGCTTGGCTATTGGTGGTTCAATAATTTCTAACGCATTGATACAATCTATAATTGCTCGCTCTGATAACACATCACCTAAGATTTGTTGAATGTGTGTAGCTAATTGTTCCTGAGAAAACCCTGATACCATTGACTAACCTCCACAACATTATTATTTATTGGTCTGCAATAGATTAAATGACCAATGAAGACTAGGTTCAGGAGGAGAATGTAAATCACTAATTTTAATAGCAATTTCCTGATTTTCTGTAGTTAGAGAACTTTTACGTTTAGTGGAAAGTCCCATTTGTTTGAGGAGACGATTAATATGGCGATCGCTAATTTGAATCCCTAACTCCTTAGCTAAATGTTTACTTAACCATTGGGCAGTCCAATCACTAAAAGCATAGCCATATTCACGGGGACTAGAACTAACTAATTCTTTCAATCTTTCAATATATTGATGATTAACAATCTTTGGTCTACCCAATGGCCGCTGATTCCATTTGTGCGCCATACCCGCCTCAGCAATACCGATCCAATATCTGGCCATTTCTTGGGAACAACCAATAATTTCACAAATATGAGTTTGGGATTTTCCCATATCTGCTAACAACATAATCTCAATACGTCGCCGATATTCTGATTGTGAATTACTTTGTAAATTTTTCAGCAATGCCTTACGCTGAAAAGGAGTTAAAAACTTACTTTCATAATTATCGTAAATATTAAGAAACTGATCTTGATGAGAATAAGATGACATAATTCTTACCACTTAATTTCTATTTGCAAATTTGGGCAAATCTATATCTATAGCAGGAAGCAGGAGGTAAGAGGAAAAGCCTTCTGTTGTCTGATAGCGCACCGTAGGGTAAGCCATGTTTTCAGTTTTAGTTACTCTCTCATTCAACTGCATACCGCTATATCTGTTGAATTTATTGCTCAAATCGAGATGCAACAAATTTCACAAACACTCAGTATTTGTTTAATTCTCAATATTTATGTGCTGTTATTTCCCCCCATAAACAGCATGACCTGGTAAAACACCCAGAGATAATCATCTCTAAAAATTTTTGTTTTCAACATTCATCCCTCAGCCATTAGCTTTTAAGGCTGACAAACACTGGTATTGAGGTTAATTTATTAACCCACAAATATTTAAAATGATTGAATTGTAATTAGCTAATAATTACACAACACCTGTTGCCACAACTGTAACCTTAACGTGAATAAGCCCAGGCAAAATCAAATCTATCTTTTTACAGTAGCCTAAAATCATCAAACTCTCATCAGCAGACTTTCTGAAATTTCAAATTATCTGTCAGATAAGTTTAGATACAAAAGTGACAAAGCTGTAATCGTTATCTTTAAATTCTGCTATATCTTCTTCTAAAATTTATATAAAAAATCAAATCTTTATCTAAGGTTTATAAAAACTTCATCAAAAATTCATATAAATGCCCATCAGGTAAAAATAGATTTATCAAAATTTCGTAAATCTAGCCATTCATGGTATAAAAATTTTAAAATATATGTAAGGTGGGCATTGCCCACCACGTCTACATGAGAAATCAAATATCAACCAGATTTTATTTTTATGGCTGAATTTTGAATTCTGTTATATCGTTATATCAATTGCCAGTTGATATCACAGAAATCATTTCCTTTGCCAATGAGAGAATGATTTCACCATGACTTTTTCGTTTTCTCATCTACCTTTGTGACTAAAGTTAGCCAGACTATAGCCACAGCACATTAGTAGCAGAAGTTATTTTGCCATCTCAATATAATTGGAGTAACCCACCACTCCCATTGAAAATTGGTCAGACTTATTGAGAAAACGAACCACCATTAGTCATAGTTCATCAGCCTGAATCTACAATTTATTTAATTAATCAGAAACTGAATGCTTCAGCAATCAGATTGTGTATTTCACCTACAGACATAAACAACTTCTCGGCAAAATCTCAGTGATTTGCCATGAACCTTTGTTTAAGTTCCTATTTCTAATTTATAAGATGTTACCAGTGTATATTTGCCATTCTGGCAGATTTTTACAAGGATTCCGTAATTGCAGTTACTCATCTTTGAGATTAGTCAGGACTAAGTAACCAGCAATTCCAGTATTGAAGCCAACTATGCCGACTTTTTTTCTCTGCTGTTAGCCCGTACTTCCCCCTTTTGCTTATTTCCCACTTCTAGATAGGCTATATCTTTAATTTTGCTCAAACAGTTAGATGCCAGATGCCCTTCAGTTCTTTTCTCTGGGGTAGGTTTAGCAAGTTTTAAATTTTCATTATTTTGTGAGTTAGAGCGATTCATACGAGAGTTTTCTTTAACTATGCGGTTGTAAGTGCGATAAGGGATATAGTGCATCGGATTATAACCAACGAACCGCAACATTAATACACAAGCCCAAGAATACTTTCCTGCCAAAATCGCTTCTACTACCTGGTCAAGTTGTTCAGGATGGATTTTTGGTTCTAAGTTGTTACTGCCAGCAATATCTTGATTCATCATTTTAGTTACCTTTCAATTGAATAAATTAGTCCAGTTCTGCAAATACGATGCTTTTGATGGGAGTGGATAAACAGCCTCAGTCTATTTGCTATTGCGAAAATGAACGGAATCTATAGGTAATCAATTGCTGGCAAATGCACAAAAGAGTAATTATCTTGGCCAAAAGTATGGCAATTACACATTTAGAGACTTGATAGAGATACAACTCGAAGAAGTGTAAATCTAAATTTATCTGAGAACCGGAGCTAAAAGCGGGCTGTAACCTGATGATGTTGTTCATAACCTGATCTGTCATTGAAAACCTGATTGTTTTTAATCAAGCCTGTGTGCTGCGCTTTGCCGGATATACTCTGATATTCTCAGGAGTCTTAACAGTTTTACGATAGTAGTACATAAGTTTTATATAGCTGTCACTTTGTACTGACTCATGAATTATCTGCTTTCTACCTGGAGAATGTAAATTCGACGTAGCTTTTTTGTAGATGCTGTGTGTATTTTTGAAACTTTCCAAGTGTTTATCTTCTGCTTTTCCCTAGTTACTGCTGTATAACTTTTTACTATTCAGTATTGGGCTTTTCAGTAAAAGCGCATAATTGCTGAATGGAGTCAGGAAAATCATTGATTTTTTAATTTCAAAACCCACATTTTTACTTATACTATTTTTTCTCGCTAATGTCATCTGCCAAGGTGGCAATATTTAAGTTAAATTTACTGAAGATATCCAGATATTTACTTATGTCTTGTGCAAGTTTGATTTTTGTCCCTACTTATCAAAAATGAGGGGTGTTACCCCCCACTATAATCTCATTTCCAGATGGTATTATTGCTATACAAAGCAAAAAAACCGCTCACCTCTATGATCTAGCATCTCCAGGTATAGATAATAAGCTTGTCCACATTTACCAAGGAGAAGTATAACTTTTTTAATAAAATATTGAAGATAATAAAAAATTATTTTATGTCTAAAACCCTTGCTAATTAGCTATTTTAGTAAAATTGATTACCTATATTTATGGAGAATATTCAAAATAATGGAATTACGAAAAATAATTAAACTCCCTCAAACTAATTTATTTTTTGACCTACATATTAAAAATATTTTTCTTTAAGTAAATTTTATAGTTAAACAAAATGAACAATATTTATTGTCTCTGTATATGTCAAAATGTATCAATGTAAACTTTTGCTTATCATCTAGTTTATCTGCTGATAGGGAATAATTTATTAAGCAATATATGATTTTTACTAAATTACTATCCTGGTAATTATCTATATACAAACTGTTGATATAAGCGAGATTACAGTGATGGTTATTCTGTCTAACAAGTAGAAATAGGGATGATTATTTATGGTTAGTTACTGCCGATTATTCTGATGCAAGCAGATACTTCGGTATAGAATTACAATTTAGTACGTATTGTTAAGTAACTCTTAATCTATTAAATATTTGATCTACTTCCGTATGTAAGCTATTACTATTAAGCGTAGTTATTCACCGTCGCCATCATTTTAAGAACTTCCAAAAAAGTTATGATTCAGATGACTTGACAAAAACCAATGAAGAAGTTTATATTACAACTGCCAAGCTGTTTAGGTTTTCCAAATCTTTCAGTAACAGGAGACGCTTAAGAAGCGATCGCTAGGCTAAAAATTTGTTTGATGCCATCACAACTAGCCGGGAACTTATAGCCTAAACTGTGCGCCATCAATGATAACTGTATTTGAGCCTGACCAACCTGAAAAACTAGCTGGATAAAGCTACTGCTGTCCTGGCTTTATTCAACTAACTTGTAACCAACACTAGCATTAGACATTTTTGGGTTACTTTAGTGTCTGCAACTAGAGTACATGGTTTTCTGTGTGAGTAACTTTAATTGTGTTATTTGGGAATTTGCCACAGTAAAATTTTTTGATCTTCAACAAACCTAGACTGATTAGGGTAATATTTTTCATATTGTAGCGATTTAGAGAGAAAATTAGCTATCAGACTAAATTTCATGATACTGGGTGAGAGGCTTTCCACAGAGATTCATGAACCTCCCCTGGCTAAAGCCGAGGGGATTCTACATTCATCATCAAAACTTGCTCAACCAGGTTTGCACCCTTACGGGTTCGCCAGTCACTCATGGGGGAAACCCCCAAGACCGTGCTGGCTCACCAAGTAGAGTAGAGGCTTCGACTCCTGTAGCGTTACCTTGGGGATGCCCGCACCACGTACACCTCATAGCTTCGCAAACTGCTGTAAGTTATTTAGCAATTCCTAATGAGTAAATAAATTACCCAAATAGCCATAGCGCGAAGATAGGTACTAGCGCGGAAAGTACCTGCGACGGTAATAGCTTCAGGGGTGCGAAATTGTAACCCATTATCGTAAATTTGTTTAACTACCACTTCAGTTAAATTCATGGCTTCATTTTTCATCCCCATCTGGACTAAAAATGCAGCTAAACCAAAGTTAATACCAGTCCACACTTCTTGAGGATGGGTAGAATTAGGGTTTTCTGGAGAACCATCGGGAAGCACACCATTAGCAGCGCCAAACCTTCCATCTTGGAACTTTAAAAAACAAGCATCATAGACAGTGGTTAAAGCAGAAATGATCTTTTCATGAGGGACAATATCCGGTAATCCTAGCAATCTAGTGTAGAATTGCCCACATAATTGGTCAGCCATCACCACATCAGAACCACTTTCACTATCTAAGCGGTAAAACTTCCCATTCCATAACTTCTCTTGATAAACAGGTTTAGCTTGCTGTAACCAACCTTGATAAATTAATTTCTGACTCTCTGCATTCTCTGTACCTCTGTGGTTCGTTAAAATATCACAAATAGCAATAGCAGACTCCAAAGCTGCCAACCACAAACCACCACAATAAGCACTAACACCATTTAACCGCCAATCGTCAAAAGTTTGATCAGGTGCGCCAGAATTTTCCGGTATACCATCCCCATCAAGATCAAATTTTTTCACATAATCAAGAGTTTGCACAATTGCATCCCAACAGTCTGCGAGAAATTGGATATCATTGGCATCGGTAAAGAGAAAATCACGGTATACTTGCAATACAAAATCACAACCTAAATCTTTCCACAAATTGCAATCTTGATAAGCGGTATAATTAGTTTTTTCCCAAACCCACTCATTTGGTGCGCCTAAGTCGTGGGGTGTAGCACCCGCTACTTTACGGACTGCGAGAGGACTTTCGGTTTTGATGGTGAGATAATAACCTATAATTCTAGTTGTATCATCACTTTGGGGAATTGCCCTAGCAAATGCGCGGATTACGGCTTTTTCTAGTTCTGGGTATAACATTAATAACCCGAAAGAACCGTATAATCGCACATCCAAACTTTCATACCAGCGATAATCTAGACATTCTAACACTGCAAATTGCCCAAAGGGGTCTTTTTCTGAGGCTGCACTCCAGAGAGTTCCACCACTGGTTAAGTCGTAGAGTTCGTTAAATAAGGCCATCTTAAACCAATCGGGTAAATCTTGTCTGTCTAAAATGGGTTGTTGCCAAGTTTGAATGTGCGATCGCCAATTATGATATTCTTTCAGTGCATGAGTCGCAATTTGCCAGGCATTATCACCACTACAACCGAAAAAGTCCGTATATCTGCGGTAATAGTTCACTCCCTCAGCAAATTCTGTCACGGGAAAATCCCAACTTAACACAAAAGGAATCTCTAAAGTTTCTCCTGGTTGCAATGTAAAACGGACTGCAACAGCAGCACCTAAACGAGTATTTTCATCGGCAGGAGTTTCATCTATATAATTAGCTAAAGAACCATCTTTACTAAAACTATGCCAAATTTCCTCACCATTTCCTACAGTGTGAAAACGGGAATGATAAAATAATTCAAATTGGGGATTTTTTGTAGTAGCAATACACCAAGTTCCCTCACCTTCTTGGACAGTTTTACTATTAGTAACTCGACCTAAAACACAACCTAAATATTTATCATCTTCCGCTAACCAATTATAGTTATCTTTGCTTTCTCCCCAACGTGGTTGATATTCATAAACGGGACTACCATCATCTCTAATTTTTACTTCGGGAGATTTTGCCGCATTGGTAAACCAACCGGTCATATTTTCCCAAGTTAGCATGATACTAATAGTAATGGGTGCATTAGTTGGGTTATGTGCTGTCCACAAGAAAACGGCTATAGGATAACTGGTTTCTTGGTAATTATTAGCCCAAATTGGGGAAAATTGTTCACAGGTTAATTGAGGTTGAAAAACATTTTCATAAACGAACCAACTGCGGGGATAAAGTGCATGATATGTTCCTGCACTCTCCCCCAAACCCTCTCCATCAATAGGGAGGGGAGACTGTGGATACCATTGCCAAGTTTGCAGTGTATTATCTTCTGGTGGTTGGGTAGATAAAGCGTAAGCTTGGCCAGATGTAAAGATACTAAATTGACAAGCGGGAACATTTTTAAAGATATGTTCACCTCCGTCAATGTGCCACAGGTTAAAATCTCCGCGAGAAGAACGGCCGATACAACCTGCACCAAAACCACCTAATGGCATTCCGTGAAATGGTCCATCATCCAGGTTACTAGGATAGCGCACAGTGTAGGGTTTTTCCCAGCCTAAACCGATGGAACGTTTCCAGGTGTAGGGGGGTATTTGGGGGTGGTTTTTCATGGTTTGAGTTTTACAGGTTGATGCTAATGAAGAGTAACGTGATGTGTGATTTTTCTCAAGTGATAATGAAAAAATATTTTTATTTTACGGAAATTGTCTGAATCAAGATACCCATAATTAGAGGATTTTCAGGATGTAGTTGTTTATTGTTTAGCAAAAATGACGATTTTTGGATGATAGATAATATACTGTGATTGTAATTATCATTTTTCATCTTTCAATATTCACAGAAAATTTATTACTTACAATCCTGCAAGTCCTAAAATCCTGGACATCCCATAAATATATTCTGATATGGCTTGCGCTACACTATCAAATAATTACGATTTTAGGTTATGATTTAAAAATCTGTTATTCATGGTTTAATATTGTTGAAATAATTGCAATTTATGGGCTAATTCTTCAGGAATATCTAAATTGCACGGTTTTTGTTTCAACCTTAAAAATAGATTATAACAAATGTCGGATTATTATCACCCAATATACGCAATTGTCAAAACTTAATCAATAAAAATCAGGTGGGCTTTTTGCCCACCCAAAAAACTACACCAAAGCGTTGAGATTTTTCGCAGTTTCAAAGAAGAAAGCGACATTTTCCTCTGGTGTTTCTGGTAGTACACCATGGCCGAGGTTGAGGATATGTCCCCAGTTACCAGCTTTGCGAACGGTGTCAAGAACGCGATCGCGGATAAATTCCTTAGAACCAAATAATACACCCGGATCAAGATTACCCTGTACTTTTACGTGCTTGCCTAATCTAGCTCTAGCATCTGCCATATCTACAGTCCAGTCTATGGTCAGAATATCTGCACCAGAGGTAGCCATTCTTTCTAAAAGTCCAGCACTACCCGTGACTAACAAAATTAATGGTGTATCAGGATGGGTTTGTTTGACCAGATCAAACACCATTTTTTGATAAGGTAAAGCAAAAGTATCATAATCTTGGGGGCTTAATTGTCCCGCCCAAGAGTCAAACATCTGCACAACTTGTGCGCCACAGTCAATTTGATAGCGTACATAATCCGCGATAGACTCAGCTAACTTAGTTAATAGTTGATGTAGAATAGCTGGATCTGAGAAAGCCATGTTTTTAATAATGGAATAGGTTTTAGAACCCTTACCTTCCACCGCATAAGCTGCTAAAGTCCAAGGAGCACCCACAAAGCCTAATACCGTTGATTTATCGCCTACTTCTTGCCGTAATGCTTGTAAAATCGTTTTGATAAAAGGTAATGCAGCTTCAGGATCTAGGGGACGCAAGTTGTCAATTTGTTCTTGAGAGCGTATGGGCGAAAAAATAATCGGTCCTTTTCCTTCCCCAATATCCATTTCAATCCCCATGCCAGGTAAAGGGGTGACAATATCGGAAAACAAAATCACTCCATCGGGTTGGAAAGCTTTCCAGGGTTGGAGGGAAACTTCGATTGCTACTTCTGGAATTTCTGAGCGTTGCCGAAAAGAAGGATACTTCTCCCGTAAATCCCGATACGCTTTCATATAGCGTCCTGCTTGTCGCATCATCCACACAGGGGGACGATCTACCTGTTCACCGCGAGCAGCCCGAAGGAGGAGCGGAACTGTTGAGGAAAGACCCATTTAACACTTCATCCTAAGTCACTTTTATGTGTCACTGTTTAGCTTACCATTCAAACATTAGCTTTTTGTGACGACACACCTTTACATAACTTTATAGAACGCTGATTTACTAGGAGATGATGATGGAAGTTGTCTGCAATTGAACGGTTAATCTTTATCTGCGTTCCATTATTCTTGATATTTTATTCTATGCTTCTTCATATTATGAGGAAATAAAAAAATGGATAAAAGCATAGCCGATCTTCGCAAAGACTACACCTTACAGGATTTGAATGAAAAAGAGATTGACCAAAATCCATTTATACAATTTAAGTTTTGGTTTAATCAGTCCGTAGCCGCCCAGCTACCTGAACCGAATGCGATGACTTTGGCTACCTGTACACCCGATGGTAAACCTTCCGCCAGAATGGTATTACTCAAGGACTTTGATGAGCGGGGTTTTGTCTTGTTTACTAATTACAACAGTCAAAAAGGACAAGAAATATCCACAAATCCCCATGCTGCTTTGGTCTTTTGGTGGGCAGAATTAGAACGCCAAGTGAGAATTGTGGGGACGGTGGAAAAAATCTCTGCGGAACAATCTGATGGTTATTTTGAAGTGCGTCCACCCTATAGCCGTTTAGGTGCTTGGGCTTCTAATCAAAGTGAAGTTATTCCCAATAGAGAATTTTTAGAAACTAAATTAGAAGAATTTCAGCGCAAATACGAAAATCAGGAAGTTCCTCGTCCTCCTCATTGGGGTGGTTTTCGAGTCATTCCCCAGGAAATTGAGTTTTGGCAAGGTAGAACCAGCCGTTTACATGATCGCTTGTTATATACCCGCCTAGATGATGGCGGCTGGAAAATTGAGCGTTTATCACCTTAGGCACAGGTTACTAAAAACGAACCACAGAGGATACAGAGGTCACGGAGGAATGAAAGTTAAATTCTATCTCTAAGAACCCCACCCACGTTTTACTGGTGTAAAACTTCTCCTCCCCTTATCTACGCTGTACACACAAGCGATCGAATTTAATCAAGCCCTCACCGAACTGACCCCTCACTCCCAATTTTGGGGAAGAATTATCAAAGTCACCAAACTTGGGAGATTTAGGGGGCTAAATAAGCACTAAACCAAGACAGATAGGATTTGTGTGTACACCGACACCGTACCATGAGGTGAGGGGTAGAACGTCTGCGGGACACCAATGATTGATGAATTACCCCTACCCAAGAATTAGGTTTTGAGGAAAGTTTTTCTCCATATCCGCAATTTGATTAATACTGGTTTTGCCCAACGTAGATTCAGTAAATCATGGAGAAGTGTATAGAAGCAGGGAATAATAAACAATGTTAATACTGTAGCTAAAGATAAACCCGAAAAGACGACTATTCCCAATGGTTGCAGAAATTCTGACCCATCCCCAATTCCTAAAGCTATGGGAAACATCCCTAGAACGGTGGTAATGGTGGTCATTAAGATGGGTCTGAGGCGTTGGGGTGCAGCTTTTAAAATAGCGGTGCGGCGGTCTATTTTTTCCTGTTCCCGTAGTTGGTTAGCCAGTTCTATCATGATGATGGCGTTGTTAACTACAATACCGACTAGGAGAACTGCACCAACTATAACTGTTGCCCCAATGGCTGTTTGAGTAATGTAAAGTCCGAAAATCCCCCCAGCAAATGCTAAAGGAATAGTAAACATAATTACCAATGGATCAACAAGGGAGTTGTATTGTACCGCCATGACCACAAATACTAAAAAGGCCGCTAGACTGCCTAAAAGTTGCAGAGATTGTTGTAATTGTTGATTAGTTTCAACGGCGGCACTGGGTAGTATGGTAATACCTTTAGGTAAATCGAGATTATTAAGAACTTCGGTAACTTGGGAAAGAGCCTGACCCAGACTAGCACCTTCTGTTAAATTTCCCGCAATTAAAAATACTCGTCTTTGGTTAATGCGTTGAATTTCTCCTGGCGCTTTACCTGTGGTAATTTGAGCAACATCACTCAAGCGAATTTGATGATTGTCATCTACAAATAAGGGTAATCTTTCTAATTGGGAAGTTGTTTGTAATGATGTTTCATTTAATTGAACTCGCACATCTACTAAACGGTTATCCCGTTGTAATTGAGTAGGAATACTACCTGTAATTGCGGTTTGGATGGTGTCACCAATCTCTTTAGCATTTAAACCCACATTTGCGACTCGTTCCCAGTCTGGTAAAATTTGAATTTCTGGTTGACGACTATCTGCATCAGGACGGAATCTAACTGAGGTAATTTTCTCATCTAAAGTTCCTAAAATTTGCCGACCAGTTGCTTCTAAAGTTTGTGCGTCATTTCCTTGGAGAATGATATCAACATCAGCATTTCGCACTGGAGAGTTATTAAGAATTAAACCGCGAACTTGTCCAGGAAAAAGACGGAGACGAATATCTACTAAATTGAGTTTTTTGAGTTCATTGGTAACTCTTTCTACATATTTATCTACATTACTACCAGATTTGAGGGTAATGGTACTAGAACTTCGCAGGGGGTTAGAGTTGGTATTACTGCCAAAAAGAAAACCACCAATTGTCGAAAATACATAATCTGTTTCTGGTTGGTTGCGGAGAATTTCATCTACCGCTTTCATAACTTTTTGGTTTGTTTCTAGGGGTGTACCGGGGGGAAATTGAGCGAATAAAGCAGCTTGTCCGGTGTTGATGCGAGGGAGAATTTGCTGGGGAATTTGGGGAGCCATCCACCAACTACTACCACCTAAGATAATAACAGCGATCGCAATTGTTAATAACCGCCAACGTAATATTCCGGCTAAAAACTGTCCATAAAATCTTGTGGAGGCTTCAAACTGACGATTAAATTCTCGGAATAGCCAAAATTTATGTAAAGAACTAGAAGCTTTTATTCTCAATAATTGAGAAGTCATCATGGGAACAACAGTTACAGCAACTAGAATAGAAGCTGCTACAGCAAAGCTAATGGTAAGAATTAACTCATTAAATAGTAAAGAGATAAAACCACCAATTAATAAAAATGGTAAAACTGCGACCAAGTTAGTACTTGTAGACGCTAATAAAGCTGATTCTACTTCTTGACTACTTTTTTCTGATTGTTCAATAATTGATAGCTTGGAATTTTTTAAACCTTGGGAGATGTTTTCTAACATCACGATAGAATTATCGACCACAATTCCCACACCCAAGGCTAAACCACCTAAGCTGAAAACGTTGAGGGATAACCCAAATAATCCCATCAAAATGATAGCGGCTAAAGATGCTAAGGGAATAGCTAAAACAATGATAAAAGTTTGACGCAGTGAACCTAAAAAGATTAAAACAGCTATAGCGGCTAATCCTGTACCAATGACCCCTGAAGCAGTAACATTAGCGATGGAATTACGGATAAATATAGACTCATCTAAAGTCGGTGTAATTGTTGCCTCTGTGGGAATTATGCCAGATTTTTGCAGTTCTGCTAATCGTTTTTTGACATTATCAACTACATTAACGGTATTAGCATCTGGTTGTTTTTGAATACTGATTTTTACCGATTCTTCTCCATTCAATAAAACATATACCCGCTGCTTTTCTGCACCATCAATAACTTCGGCAAAGTCACGCAAGTAAACGCGATTTTTAACATTAGAGTTAGGAACAGAAACTTCAAGCAAAAGATTATTAATTTCTTCCGCAGATTGGAAACGTCCCACAGTTCGGGTTAAAACTTCGGAATTTTGTCCTAAAATTCGACCTCCAGAAATATCTTGATTCCGGTTTTTTAATTCATTGAGAACATCATTTAAACCAACGCCCAAAGATTGTAATCTCTCTAAATTAATATTGACTCTAACTTCTTCCCGAACTCCTCCTGATACATCTACTACCGCAACTCCTGGAACTACATTTAATTCACGCGCTAATTCTTCTTCTGCAAATATCCGTAAATCCGCACCTTTAAGAGTAGGTGAAGTAATGGCAAATTCATAAACTGGTAATTGCGAAGGATCAATTTTGAATATGCGCGGTTCGCCAATTGTATCTGGTAATCTATTTCTAGCTCTATTAAAAGTAGCTGTCGCATCATTTAGAGCTTGATCAATATTTCCTCCTGGTTGAAAATATAAATCTAAATTGATGTTCCCTTCACGGGTTTGGGAAAAAACTTGTAGTACCCCTTCTGTTGCACTAAAAGATTCTTCTAGTGGTTTGGTAATTTCATCAATTGCTACTTCTGGAGAAATTCCCGGTGCTGCTATGCGGACACCAATTCGAGGATAGGTAATTGATGGTAATAAATCTACTGGTAATCGTAAGGTGAAAAATACACCCATGACTATCACCGCTAAGGTTAACATTAATGTACCAATATGTTGGCGTATGGAAATAGCACTCAAACTAAATCCATTATTTTTATTTGTTGGTTGCATATATTAATCTGATTTGTTAATAAGTGTGTAAGAATTCAGGTGAGGTAAAAAGATCCCCGACTTCTGTGATCAATTTATTATTTATGGACACAATTAATAAAAGAAGTAGGGGATCTGGGTATGAACAAGCGCTATAGCTGAATACTTACATAAGTGTTGACGGTTGACTGTTGTACGGGCGAACGGCCGTTCGCTCCTATTGTCACCTTTCACCTGTCACCTTTTCCGACAACATTGATAATTTAACAACTGCACCATCTTTTAATGGTTTACTACTACGAACAACATAACTTTCTCCCGGTTGTAAGCCTGATAAAATTTCTATTTTCCCGTTGGCAATTTTTCCTAAAGATACTTGACGTTGTTTAACTGTGGTTTTTTGACCTGTGTTTTCCACAACAAAAAGTGTAGAGTTATTATTTTCTAATTGTGGTTTTTTGTCTTGACTACTAATAGCTGTTTCTGGTACGACTACACGCTGTTTTGTTTGGGTGGTAAAGCTAACTCTTGCTAAGAGTCCACTACCAACTTTTCCCCCACGGTTGGGCATAACAATTTCTATGGGAATTAATCGGGCTGTGGTATCGGCAGTTGGCGAAATGCGGGCTACTTTACCGATAAATTTTTCGTCAGGAAAGGCATCTAATTTTACTTCTACGGATTGCCCAACTTGAATTCTTGCTAATTCTAATTCCGAAACTTGAGCGACGACTTTAACCCGACTAAAATCGGCAACTTTTAAAACTTCGCTACCAGGTTGTAATAAGTTGCCTGGTTCTGTGACTTTTTCCGTGACTACCCCAGTAATGGGCGAAATTAAGCGGGCGTAAGAACGACGTTCTTGGGCGGCACTCACTGAGGCTTTTTGGGCAAATACTCTACCTTGGGCGGCGGCTACAGCTTGCTTTTCTGTGCTAAGTTGTGCCATGGCGGCGCGGAGGGCTTGGGCGGCTGTTCTGGCTTTAGTTTGTGCCTGTTGGGCATTTTGTTCGGGAATAGCCCCTTCTTTGTATAGTTGTGTCAGACGGTGAGAGTCTGCTTTTGCTTGGACTAATTCTAGCCTTGTTTTTTCTACTTGAGCGCGAGCATTATTAACTTGAGTTATGGCTCTAGCTACTTCTGATTCAGTGGTTGCTAGTTGTGCTTCGGCTTGTTTTACTGCGGTGAGTAAAAGAGTATCATCTAATTGACTGATGATTTTACCGCGTTGAACTGTATCACCAATATCTAGGTTGAGGGAAATGAGTCTGCCTTCAACTTGCGATCGCACGGAAACAACCCGAAAGGGGGCAGTATTACCAATATACTCTGGTTGGGGGCTTAAAATATGAGTGCGGGCGATCGCTACATCCACCGCAGTTTCTTTGCTCTCACCTTTAGGTTTTCTGGACTGTGCTTCTGCTGACTCTTTCGGTAACGAACCACAACCTGCGGTTAGTAATGCTAGACCAAATACACAGAATATACATAAGTTTTGTATTTGTCTTACTGGCTGTTTTATGGCTTTGGACATGGATGTATATATTTTTTAAGTTTGTAGAATTATAAATTTAGTATAAAGATTTTCCAGAAATTTGCACGTTACTAAGGTCACATCTTTGCTGGCCATCAGCATATATACTCGAAGCAGATAGAAACTTGACGTAAAAAGCCGTACATCAAAAATTTTCTATTTATTATGTATATTAATAGTCTAGAAATATTACAATTATTCAGGACTTACGCAAAAAGAACCGAAAGTAGGGGTAATTCATGCCACATCTTACGTAAGTCCTATTATTATCACAATACTATTGCCAATTTTCCCAAATATGTCTGAAACCCAATAAAATCCTAAGGATATCAATAGGGTTTCAGGGTTTTGGCAATAGTATTGTTATCAAGATCAAAAATTTTCTCTACCCAATGGCAGAATCAACACATACCCAATAAATACTAAATAATTAATATTCCGATCACCTGACGAACTTTAACAGCACATCCCTTTGTTTGCAACACACAAGCAGAGGGTTTTTTTGCCTAAATTTATAAATGATACCTGTTGACAATAATAATCATCAATTTATATATCTTAGGGGGGACTGGATTAAAGCCCGATAAATATTAAATATTAAATAGCCCGATTACCCTACCGGACTTTAGCTCCAAATCCTCTTTTGTCGTTAATTGGCAAGAGAGGTTTTATTTACTTGCAATCTGCTGCATTTCTAAATATTGATTCGGTACATGATCAACTAACCAAGCTCCATTAGCTGAATAATAAAAAATATAGCCATCTCCAACCATTTTTTGAGTATTAATGGCAAAAACTACAGGTTTTTCATGTCTCATTCCTACAGATTTTGCTCTATCTAGATTAGCTGATAAATGTACATGATGGCGGGACAATATTCAATATTCAGATCCCCGACTTCTTTAAGAAGTCGGGGATCTAATTCAGAACCAATTTATAATTGAAATATAGAAAAAACTTTTCTGACTATCAGTAATAATGCCCCACCAAAGATTACAATTAAAGTAATTTTCCCACCAGGAACAAGAGTTTGATAGTTACTATTGGTAAATTCTGGCTTTTGACTTTGTTTCCAACTCATTAATGCTGGCATAATTCCCCCTAATATGGAAACACTAAATGCGCCTGTATATTCTAAAGCATGGAAAAAGATAGTAGGATTAAATGTTCCTAAACTTAGAGGAGGTAGCAATACTAACGAATAGAGAGGTAAACGGGAAATTTCATTTTTAGTAATTATAGAAATATCTTTAAAAAAGTCTGCTAAACCATAGGTAACACCAATAAATGATGTCACAATAGCAAACTCAGAAAATATAGATAACAACATAGCAAACCATTCTCCATATCGTCCATTGCGTAAAATTTGCAAGGGATCAAATACTTCGCCATTACTTAATTGATGTTGTAAAATATCTGGAGTTACAGAACCTAAAATCATCGTATTCCAAGCTAGAAACATCAAAAGAGGAATTAAAGACCCAATAATCAAAGATTGTCTAATTTTGGGAACATCTCCTTCTAATTCAGTTACCACTAAGGGAATAATACCATGAAAGAACATTGCTACATACATCACAGCAACAGAACCGCCGATAGCTTGCCAATTTTGTACTAAAAATTGAGAAGTTTGAAATTGCATTCCTCCTAATACTAATAAACCCACAAAAGCAAATAACAAAATTAAAATAAATATTTCGTTGATTTTTTCTACTAATTTATTTTTACCCCAATACATCAAACTTCCAAAGAGTAGAAAGAAACTGAGTGTTCCCATCCAATGAGGAAAAATATTTTCTAAATTTCCCACTTTATAAATCACTGTGGTTAAAATTTCTCCTCCTTGGGTCATATATGCTACTAATAGGGCATAGTGCATAAATATATATGCAATGCCGGCGATTCTCGCACCTATTTTACCTAAAATCTTTTCAATGATTGCTAATAAACCTATATGGGAAATTCCTTCCACTCTCATGAGATTAACAGTCAATTCTGCAATTAATAAACCAGAAATTAAAGTATACAACCAGACACCAATTAACAAAGTTGTAGAAGGGATAATTCCCGATGGTAAAGTTACCGCAGGTAGTCCGATAATTCCTGCACCAATGGTAGTTCCCACAATTAAAGCCGTATTTCCTAATACACTACCTGGTTGATGTTCACATTTATTATCCTCAAATTTAATGTGAGAAAATAGCCGGGTGACTGGTTGTTTATCTACTGTTTCTTGTTTATTCATTTTCTGTTTGATGTTATCAAGTATTAGTATTGTAGGTTGGGTTGAGGAAGGAAACCCAACACCCCTTGCTATCCTATCGCTAATGTTGGGTTTCACTTTGTTCTAACCAACCTACAAAAGAGAATACAGGATGCAGAATAAATAAGAGTTTTGGAGTCATTCTAGAGAATTGATGAAAAAACTTGCTGATGGAGGATTCCCACTAACAAATATTCTGACTCCCGAATCCTGTATTCTTACGTTTGATGATGCGTCAAGAGACGCACCCTAAACAGTCTATTTAAACAAATTTTCTGGTAAACTCACACATTAAGTCTACTCTGCCTTTACGTAACATGGCAGGATCTAGTCTTTCCGTTGTATTACAAGTCATTAATACTACTAACTTTTGTTGAATTTGAATCCCCGATTCATCAATTACGCTCTGGTATAATGTGCCATCTAATAGGGCTAAAATATGCTCAGTTTTGTTGTTATATTGTGCTACTTCTGAAGCCCGATCTTGAGCTAAATTATCAGCTTCATTGATGATAATACAAATCTTTTCTAAATATGTTGGCGGGACAAAGTTGGTAATAGCATCATGATCTAAAATGAAAATGACATATCCTAAAGGAACAAGAATTTCTTTGGCAACACTTTGCGTCCATGCTGTTTTCCCTGTTCCTGGTGCGCCATGTACTACGACTGCTAACTGATTTTGATCTAAAATAGTTTGTTGCACTATGTCAGTAAAATCTTGAATTTCTTGGGGAAATGTCCGCAATGGATACTGACTATGAACTTTGCCCACACGACTTTGATATCCACTCAACATGACCGCTAAATCATAGGTAGCTTTATTAATTAATGGCTTCATGTTTTTGGCCATTAAAGTATAATTTCTTCTGCCTCTTTCATAGGCTTCAATTTGTAACCAAATATCAGGCTCTGACCAGTAAGCATAAACTGTATTAACTACGTCTAATCTTTCCCAATTCACAAATTTTTCTACTGGGAAATAAAAGTCTCTTTCTGAGTAGTATTGAGTGATAATATCAGGACGTTCTAATTTTTTTAAAACTCTTAAAACGGTAATTTCTTGCAGCAGATTCAGCACGTAATCAATAGGAATACTATTGCGGCTGACAAATTGAACAAGAGGTGTTTCTGTGCTCAAATAGTCTTTATGCCGATGTTCGGGGGTCAGCATATCTGGTGTAATATAATTCCAAAATTTTTGGAATTCACCACGGGTATAATCTGAGGCTAGGTTTAAAATATTTGCCCACCAAGCATACTCTTTTCTAGCTAAAGCATCAGCGTAATAACTAGCTAGATTAATGCTTTTTTGGGTCAGTTCCTGGGTATCATGGAATAAGATTTTACCAAAATATTCCCAATCAAAATCTCTGTGAAATGGCCGCCAGCCGCTAGACAACAAGTTTTGACAGTTTTTATTGCTGTTATTGCTGTCGTTAGTTCGGAAATAGTCAAAATCCATAGTCAAATCATTTTCTGCTGAAACAGGCAATAATACACAACTTTTTTGTGATACTTGCCATTGTATCATCTTATATTACACAAAAATAAGTTGTGTTAACTATTGTACTTACTATTTGGTTGCTTGAGCAATTATCTTCTGGATAATTAAAGTTTTAAGTTGATATATTTGACAAATAAAATATCAGTTATATATATTTGGTGTTGCTGAAACTAGGTATGAATTTAGGTGTAGAGACGTTCTATAGAACGTCTCTACAGGGGTTTTAAAATTATCAAAAATCATTTTCATAACTCAAATCAGCAACGCTATATATTTTACATAAAAATAAAGCGATCGCTCACCATGATTTCAGTAAAAAATCGCTTTACTCATACTATTAAGTTCACGACTTCACAACAATTTAGTTTATTGACGAGTAATGGCTAAATTGGAAGTGAGAGTAATAGCTAAATCTTGTTCTGGTCTTAGCACAAAAACCTCGGCTTTTCTCCTCCGCAGTAGAACACTAGCCAAAGCACCGGCAGCAGCACCACCCACAGGTTCTAAAACTTCAATTTTCTTATTACCTGTTAGCAATGAAATCACAGTAGCTGCACCTGCACCAATAGCAGCATCAGTTAATATTTGTCCAGTATCAGCACCTTTGCTAATTGTTTCTGTTGTGGTGATGGTTTTGGAATTAGCAAAAATCTGTTGTTTTCTGCCAGAGGGAAATACTAGTTCTTGGGCAACAAACCGGACACCTTGCTGTTTATCACTAGAAGATGAACCATTTAATCTTACTGGTTGTAATTGACCAATAACTTCAGTATTAGCGGGAATCAAAATATTTCCATTTCTATCAGTAATATCCTCAGCTATTTTGAGAGTTAAAGCTACACTTTCACCAGGATTGACAATAATTTTGTCCTTTTCGTAGGTGACAGGTAAAGTTGCACCAGAGCGAATACTAATTGTCCGCGATTGATTAAGATTGTATCCTTGGGCAAAAACAGGACTAAAGGATACTAGGGGGGTAGCTGCACCAGTTGTAATTGCTATGGCCATGAGTGCAGCCGTACTAGATTGCCAACGAATAGAACGACTCATGATGGAATTGCCAATAATATATGATATGTGAGATGACGTGGCTGAACTGGAATAGTTTCTTGGGGAATATTACTCATCTAGTACAGCACGGCGTAAATAAAACAACCATTCTCAACCACTAAAAAGCCTACGCCATATTATTTTTCACTTTTGACTTTTGACTCCCGCCTTGCGGTACTAGTCTCTTATAATTAGAATATCAATTAATTAGGACTTACGCACTGTACAAATTCACTATGATGTGAGTGAACATCATTTAATCTACCGTTGGCAACCAAATTATAAATGTAGTCCCTGGACGATGGGGTATGGTAATTACAGATTTAATTGCCGGACTAAATACCTCGATATCTCCCTGCATTTCTACTATTAATTGTTTAGCGATCGCAATTCCTAAACCAGTTCCCGGAATTTCCGTCTTTGCTTGTACACCTCGATAGTGTCTTTCTCCTAGATGTGCTAAATCTTCTAGAGGAATACCTGGTCCTGTATCACTAATGGCAATACCTTGAAAATTACCTTTTTTTTGTCCACATTGGACTAAGATTTTCCCCCCTGGAGGGGTATATTTTAAAGCATTATCAATGATATTACTCAATACTTCTTGCAATGCTTTTTGATTAATTTTGACTAAAGGTAAATGGTGGGGAATGTCTGTAATTAATTGTAAATTTCGTTCTTGGGCAATGGCCTGAGCAGATATTAATAAAGGTGTTAATAAATCTATAAAAGCGGCATCTGTTAACTGTTCTCCTGTTCCTGGTAGTAATAATACAGATTTATCGGGTTTTTGCACATTGTTACTAATCACTGTCTGAGAGTCTCGCAGCAGTAAAGGTTCTAAATCTGCCGCATTCAAATCCACAGCCTGATCAAACTGTATTAATAATTCTTGCAAGCGATCGCTCTCCCGAACTATACTGGTGGCTACCTCACGGTTATGATCGGGAGGCAACATCCGCTTTAACAGTAATTTGCCGAAAGTGCGGATAGCAGTTAAGGGATTACGAAATTGATGTAAAAGATTATCTAATAAATCCCGTTGTTGGCTTTGCAAAATTTGCGCTTGTTGTAGCTGCTGTTGTAACCAGGCTTGGCGTTGGTCTAAAATGCAAGCGATCGCTAAACTTTTGGCAATGCGTTCAATTTCCCTCTCCTCCAGTTCATTCCATTCCCTATCTTCCCTCCCAGTCACTAGCAACCCCATCATTAAACCCTCATAAATTAGAGGTAACACAATTTGGTTACGACTGAGTAAATATTCATCTTGTAAATTTTGTTTTCCTGTTGCTTCCGATTCCGATGTAGCATGAGAAGATACTAAAGTCGGTCTTAACAACTTTGTTTTTTGATTAGGTAAGGCCAAAACATTGGCAGACCCGACTGTATACCTGTTTTCTGAATGATGATATTCATCACCCTGATTTAAGGCTATTGTCTCTGGATACACCATCACTGGAATTAGTCGCGCCTCATCCGTAGGTTTTTCTACTAATTCCTGTGTTAAATAAACTACACTAAAACACGCTCCCATCCCCTCGGTTAGTAAGCCTATTTGCTCTCGACACAGAGCAAGAAAATCAGAACTGGCAGATATTAGCATTAGTTCGGGAATCCTAGTAGGTCAAAAAGCAGAAAATTTAGGTTATAGCTATCTAGTGTAGTCTGCTAATGGCTAATTGGTAAGCTGTCAACAATCATCAGTTAACAGTCACCACTCACCAGTTTTTTAACTTTTAATTCTTAATTTTTAACTATTTTATCCTCAGTTGTATCAAAACATTAAAAACCATTGATTTTCTGAGTTAGAACTTATATAATGACGACGGATTTTGTAGCCATAACTACAATCTATAGCTTGAAACAGGAGGACAATAGGTTGGCCAGGAGACGTAAGCGCAAGAGTCGTCGTAGGCAAGAAGGACGACGCATACTAGAACACGTTCCTCAATACAGCATCGAAAGTGGCGAAGATAAACCTGTGACAGCAGCAAGAAAATTTATTCAAGCTGAAGGTATTTTGCCACCTGCGCTGTTACTCGTAAAACGCAATGAGCATACCACAGACCGTTATTTCTGGGCGGAAAAAGGTCTGTTTGGAGCTCAATACGTAGAAGAGAATCATTTTTTGTTTCCCAGTCTGAGAGTTGTAGAATCACCAACAGCCCAAGAACCTGTTGCTCTAGCCAGTAAGTAAACAACAAATGGCCATCATATCCTGTAATGTGACTTCTGACTTTAAGAATAATTAACTGGCAATTTTGACCAGCTTATTCAAAAATTCCATTTTTCTTAATTTTGTAAATTTGCCAGTAGGGTTTTTAGAACTTCTCTAAAGTCATGGCATAATCAATTTCTCATTAACCCCATAGGTCGTATGAGTCAGTTTATTATCAGCTTACACAGCAGAGAGCAGCGACAGAGCTAAACACAACCAACAACAAAGCATAAATCTATGCTCCCATTAACTCCGATCAAGATCAAGCTCTGTCCCCCCAATCTAGATTTTCCCCCATGACATAACACTCATCAGGAAAATTAACAGCACAGAAGAACTTTTCCCTGTTCCCTACTGCTCATTTACACAAAACCCTAGTCAGAAGTCTACATCAATGTAGATAGTGATAGTTGTCATTCCTAACAGTCAATCAAATATCAAGCGTCTTTAACTGCAATGCCCTTTGCAACTCAGCCAGTTCATCTCGATGGGCAGTAACAGTGATTGTACTTGAGAAGTTTTGTCCACTGGGAATATTTTCCATCTTTAGTGACACCTTCTCAAGTCTTCCCGATTTTTTCCAATACAATAGACCGCTTAAAGGCGATAACAAGACCAATAACAGAAAAATCTGCCCAAAATTCGGAAAAAGCAGCGATAAAACCAATGCTAAACAACCTAAGCCCACAGCAGCTAATACACTCAAAAACACAGCTAAAAACCAGCTAGGACTCACAAATCCTTCAAAAGTGACTTGATTTTTGGCTGCGTCTATTGCTAATACTCGATAAGCACGAGAGCGAAAATACTCCTTCAACGAACTCATTAGAGTATTTTCATCCTGTTCTGAAACCAATCGCATTACTTCTGTGCGGTCTTTAGTTGAAGCGCGAATAAAGAAAAACAAACCAACTGATAACAATAAAGTTAGCAGGAAAGTAGATTGTAAAACAGTAGAATCCATAACTAATTTTTAGGGCTGAAAATTCCAGTAGACTTAAACCATTATCAATTATTCTGGAAACAGGTATACCAGAAGATAAGAGATAAGAGGCAAGAGGCAACAGTAAAAACCTTGTCATCATTGACATTAAGATTTTCCAGAATGTCCTAACCTGCTTATCCATTGCCATAACAACTAATAAACAACAGACGGAAGTTGTTTTTAACTTTTAACCTTTAATTTTGATATGTCACAAAACTCTGAAACACCATCATCTAACATCCTGGCCATAGCCCAACAATTTCGCCTCATCGGTTGGATTAGTTTATGGATTCAGTTAGTCTTAGGTGTCATATCTGGAATCATAGTCTTATTATTTGGTATTTTTAGTCAAAGACCAGGCAGTCCAGCCAACAATCCTGGAACAGGCTTTGGTGTATTTTTAGCAATTTGTGGCATACTTATCTTAGGCGCTGGTATTTATTTAGCCTATCGTTACACCAGAATCGGCAAACAACTAGAATCACCTAATCCCACTAATCGCCCTCGCAAAGCCGAAACTGTGCAAGTATTACGCTTATCATTATGGGTAAATTTATCGGGAATATTAGTCACGTTATTAGGAGCGCAAGCAATTGTTGGTACATTGGTAGCTAGGTCAATATCACCTCAAGCCGTAACTACCCAATTATTTGATCCAACACGAATTATTAGCGGTTTAGATATGCTCATAGTCCAAGCAAACACCAATACAGTATCAGCACACTTTGCAGGTTTGTTAGCATCTCTGTGGTTAATGAATCGTATTACTAAGTAATTAATAATTGATGTGGTTGTGGTATCCTAATCTTTAAAAAACAGGTAGTTCTAAAATAAATCCTGTTAAAACATCTTCTCCAGATAAAGTTGTTGGTAATGGTACTATTTCTACAGATTGATTTTGACGATAAATTTCTACTTGTTGATTTTGAGGATCAATTAACCAACCTAAACGTAAACCACTATTCAGATATTCCTGCATTTTCTCCTGTAATTGACTTAAAGAATCAGTGCGAGAGCGTAATTCTATCACAAAATCGGGACAAATTTTAGGAAACTTTTCCTGTTCTTCAACACTTAAAGATTCCCAGCGTTCATTGGCTATCCAAGCCACATCAGGAGAACGTTTACCACCATGAGGTAGAATAAAAACAGTGGAAGAACTAAATACTTTTCCTAACTTAGCTTGAAGATTCCATAACCAAACATAGCCATTAAAATCTGACTCTCTATTACCACTAATTGCACCAACTGGAGGCATAATTATTAATTCCCCTTTAGCAGTTTCTTCAAGTTTCCAATCTTCATTAATTTGACATAGTTGATAAAATTGATCATCACTTAATCCCACATTTTTGATATTTAAAACAACCGCTTCAGATGTCATCATTGCTGATAATCTCCTTAAAGTTATATCAGATCCCCGACTTCTTCAAGAAGTCGGGGATATTGTACTTATCCTAATTCTAGGACTTACGCAACTGGCATATTGGTAGGGTGTGGTTCGGCAAGCTCACCAACCACGTCAGATATCAAAAATTTGGTTATTTACATAATTTATGCTGTCTGATTCACCCTACAACAGATTTTTTGGTGTGACACCTGCGTAAGTCCTCAATTCCTAACATAGCATTGCTTTGAGGTAACATTGACTAGAGAAACAAAACCCAACACTTTATCAATTTAACCCCTTGAGGACTTTTTGAGGTTGCACTGACGCTTAACCCAACCTACAATTTTATGGTTTAGCAGGCTTTAGCATTGCTAAACCCTTACCATCAATGTACAAAAACTTACCAAAACTAACAAATGCTGGATATTAAACAAATTAGAGAAAACCCCCAACTGGTACAAGAGAAATTAAACAGCCGTAGCGGTAAATACGACATTCAACCTATATTAGATTTAAGCCAGCAACAACGGGAATTAGAAGTAAAACGCAACGAACTCCAAGCCCGTAGTAATGAAATTGGCAAATTAGTGGGTCAAAAGGTAAAATCTGGTGTTAATCCCCAAGATGCGGAAATTCTCGCTTTAAAGGAAGAAGGAAACACCCTCAAAACCACATTAAGCGCATTAGAACCCCAGGAAAAAGAATTAAAATCCCAAATTCAAGATTTACTGTTAGCACTTCCTAACCTTCCTAGTGATTCTACCCCCATTGGTCAAAGCGAAGATGATAACCCAGAGGTGAGAACATGGGGAGATGAATATAAACCCAAAAACCAGAATATTTTACCTCATTGGGAAATCGGTGAAAAATTGGGAATTTTGAACTTTGAAAAAGCGGTAAAAATTGCCCAAAGTCGGTTTGTCAGTCTTATAGGTGCGGGTGCGGCTTTAGAAAGAGCGTTAATTCAATTTATGCTTTCTAAACATATTGAAAATGGCTATATAGAAGTTAGTCCACCGTTGTTAGTCAATACAGATTCTTTAACAGGTACAGGACAATTACCTAAATTTGCGGAAGAAAGTTTTAAATGTGCAGATGACGAATTGTGGTTAATTCCTACTGCGGAAGTGCCGGTGACTAATTTGTATCGGGGGGATATTATTAACGCGGAAGAATTACCAATTTATCATACTGCATATACGCCATGTTTTCGTCGGGAAGCGGGAAGTTATGGCCGGGATATGCGGGGTTTAATTCGGTTACATCAATTCAACAAAGTGGAGTTGGTGAAGTTAGTAAAACCAGAAGATTCTTTTGAGGAATTAGAGAAGTTAGTAGGCAGTGCTGAGAGTATTTTACAGGCTTTAAAATTGCCTTATCGAGTGATTAATTTATGTACTGCTGATTTAGGTTTTTCGTCCACAAAAACCTATGATTTAGAGGTGTGGTTGCCGTCTTCTGGGAAGTATCGAGAGATTTCTAGTTGTTCTAATTGTGTGGATTTTCAAGCCAGAAGGGCGGATATTCGGTTTAAGGAAGCAGGTAAGAAAGGGACGCAGTTTGTACATACTTTGAATGGTTCTGGTTTGGCTGTGGGTAGAACCATGGCCGCGATTTTGGAGAATTATCAGCAAGCTGATGGGACGATTAAAGTACCGGAGGTTTTGCAGGTTTATTTGGGTAGGGAGGTTTTATAGGATAGGGGTTTTTGACGACTAAAAACACGGATACATAAAGGGATATACAAATAAATTTAAAATTTTGTATAATCCCTGCTCTTATTTATTATAATAATGTAATCTCAAAAAAAAGATGATGATTTCAATTAATCAAGCACAACAGCAACTACAGGATTTAATTGATTCAGTCAATCAATCCCATCAACCTATTATTATTGCAGAAGAAAATAGTAACGCAGTCTTATTATCTGAAAGTGACTGGAAATCTATCCAAGAAACTCTATATTTAGGGTTTGCTGAAAAAGTGAGTGTATGTGAATATCCTCAATTTCTCATATCCGACAAGGAAAAATGCAACTGTTTTAAGACTCCATTTGCCAAAACCTTGCACTTGCTTGTTCTTAAAATCCGCGAAACCCCTATTAATAAACGGTTATAGCTTTATTCAGCAAGCCCTATTTACTTTCTATTCCAGGGATGGGAGAATCAATTAAAGAAGGATTAGCAACACCAATTACAGAATGTGATGGGGAATTAGAGTGGTAAATTGGAAATTAGTTTATACTAAACAAGCTCAAAAAGATGCTAAAAAATTAGCTGCAAGTAATCTGAAAGATAAAGCGCAAAGCGCAATTAATAAAAATGTAGATGAGTCTTAAAAAACATCCTGTAAATCCTCAAATCCTGGACATCCTGATTCAGACAAAATGCAACTTTGTGAAAATGTAGATAAATACTAAAAAACCATCCTGTAAATCCTTAAATTCTGAACATCCTGATATGGCTTGCACCACGCTACGCTATCGGACAATTTTTAGCTACAATTAAACCACAAGCAACTAACATCAATTAGAGACAATAATCATGAATACAGCTAAACTTAGCAGTGATGGTACTCAGCAAACAGTAATATTACCTCCAGATTTTCAAATGACGGGTACAGAAGTTTATATCAAAAAAATTGGTAATGCCATTATTCTTTTTAATAAAGATAACCCTTGGCAAACTCTAATTGATAGTTTAGATCAATTTTCTGATGATTTCATGACCACTAGAGATCAACTTCCTGTTGACACAAGAGAGGAATTTTAAATGCAATATCTTCTCGATACCAACATCTGTATTTATCTGATTAAATAAAAACCAGAAAAGAGTAATTTAATGAAATGTAACGCACCTTTTTCTATTAATATTTAAATGTCTGAATCAGGATAACCACCGATTAAAGGATTAACACCGATTATATTTGGTTTTGATATTCTGGAAGATTTGAATTAGCGCAATTTATAAAAATATAGATAAGTCTTAAAAGACATCCTGTACATCCTCAAATCCTGTACATCCTGATTCTGACAAAAAGTGACAATCTATAATATAATTACATTATAATCCTAGTATAATCCTAGAGGTAAAACTATGACTATTGAACAAGCAGTTTTAGAAAACTTCCGAGAATTACCAGCAGATAAACAACAAGAAGTTTTAGATTTTATTCAATCTCTAAAACATAAATTACCCACAAAAAAACGCCGTACCCCTCCTGATGCTATCGCTGGTAAAGGTAAAACATTGGGTGATATTGTTAGTCCTATTATCAATGAAGAAGAATGGGAATATCTCAAATAATTATCCTTGATACTCATATCTGGTTCTGGTTTATTAATCAGGAATTTCAGAGATTTCCTACCCATTGGAGAGAAATAATTGAAACCTCAGAAGAAGTAGGAGTTTCCGCTATTTCCTGTTATGAAATAGCACTTGCACAACAACGAGGAAGAGTACAATTACCTTGTACCGCTAATCAATGGTTTCAGGAAGCATTAGAACCATCAGGTATTACATTATTTCCTGTAACTGTAGAAATTTCCTGTCGTGCTGTAAATTTATCTCCTATTCATAAAGATCCATTTGATCGTTTAATTATTGCTACTACATTAGAGGATGTCTGAAAACTTTT
>NZ_PGEM01000108.1 GCF_002934005.1 Cuspidothrix issatschenkoi CHARLIE-1
ATATTTTTCCTTGAGGTGTGTGGAATGTTTACTAGGTAAGGGTTTGGGCTATGTACTTGACGTTTTTTTTGGCGATGAATATACTGTTTTTTAGAGATGCGTTGAATTGGTGGCTGAAACCTTTACTGGGTAACGCTCCTTAGACAAACTCTTTCCCGATCTGTTTAGATTGGAATTAATGGAAACTTGGTATACCCGCCCCCAACAACAGGGAGGGTGAACCCCCTTTACCGATCTGTTTAGATTGGAATTAATCAAACTCAGATCCCCGACTTCTAACATCAGTTCATCATCTATGAACAAGATAAAAAAAGAAGTCGGGGATCTTAATATTTAGTTTTTAAAAACTTTTTATTTAAAAAATAACCTAAATTCCAATTGATTAAAAATCAAAAATGTAGGGGTTTAGCAGTGCTAACCCCTCCTGTTTATAGAGATTACAGTAGTTTTCATGTCTTTAGACCAGAGTAAGGGCGAAGCATTCGGACAATTAATTATCGGTGTTTACCCAAGACTATCATCCGAATGCTTCGCCCCTACATTATTCTGTAAATCCTCAAATCCTGGATATCCTGATATGGCTAACGCCACGCTACGCTATCAGACAAATAATCAAACTCAGATCCCCGACTCTGAAACCCGCCAATTTTCGATTTGTAAATTAGGTACTCGTTGAAATTCTCGTATATTAGCCGTGACAATGATCAGATTATGACTTAATGCTGTTGCTGCAATAAGTACATCATAAGCACCAATAGGAGAACCTGAAACTTTAAGAATGCTTCTAATTTCTGCTGCTTTTTCTGCTTCTTGTGAACTAAAATTTAAAACTGTAGCTAATGATAGGAATGTCTCAATGAGAGGCTTGATTTTTACTGCTTTACCTGGATTAATTGCTAAACCATATTTAATTTCCATAACTGTTAATGATGAAACAAAAATATCACTAGGAAAAATAGATTTAATTTTAGTTAGTGTATTTTTTTCACCTTTAACAAAGTCACTAACTACACAAGTATCCAATAAATAACCCATAAATTAAAATTTAATTATTAATTAAAATTCTATTTCTGTCGGTGGTGATAATTCATCTCGATAGGATTCAAAGATGATATTTTCTTCTGTACCTTGATGCTGCATTATTATTTCCGGCCAAGTAGTAGGTTTAGTTGGTAAAAAAGTTACGAAAACACAGCTTTCAATAATTCCCTCTGGTATTTCAGAAAGTTCTATCTTACCATTTTTATAGATTCCTTGAATAGTTTGTAACATAGAATTTCCTCTTAGTTGGTTAATTATTGTATTTTGATTTTTTACATTTTTGGGAAATTGACAGACAGACTAATAATATTCATAACATATACTATTTTCATTTTTCCATATCTAACCAAAATGTTAAAAAAAATTTACGTAAGTATTCAGCAGTCAGCAAAAGCAAGAATTTTTAGTCATCTTCAGATCACTTCTGTTATGAGACTGGGAATTAATTCCCAGTCTGTTTATGGATTTTATGTTAAGTTGGCACTAATAAGTAATGCGCTAAACCCCTCCATTTATTCCACACTAAACTAACAAAGTTTGCAGCAAAGGTTGATCACCATCTAACTTACCAGTTCGCAACCATTCCGCCATTTCATCAGGTGCTTTGGCTTGAGTTAATCTTTCTCGTAAATAACCACCTTCGAGAATTTCCTTTTGCAATAATTCCTGGGCAATTTCTTCTAATAAATCCCGGTTATTTTGCAAAATAGTTAAAGCAATATGATGAGCATTTTCGACTATTTGCTGAACTTCGTGATCAATATCTTCCGCTATTTGGGGACTGATAGCACGACGGGGATTTCCATAACCTTCAATAAATTGCTGTTGAATTTTCTCAAAAGCTACTGGACCGAGTTTATCACTCATGCCATAAATTGTTACAGTTCTTTCTGCTAAATCCGTCGCCTTTTGAATATCATCAGCAGCACCGGTAGAAACCTTACCAAAAACAATTTCCTCCGCAGAACGTCCTCCCAATAAAATCGCAATGCGACCGCGAATTTCATCTTCTATCATTAAAAAGCGATCTTCTTCTGGCATTTGGATTGTATAACCCAAAGCACCTACACCGCGAGGAACAACGGAAATTTTTTCAACTTTACCAGAACCGGGCATTAATGCACCAATAATGGCGTGTCCAACTTCGTGATAAGCAACGGTCTTTTTCTCTAGTTCATTTAACACGCGAGAACGTTTTTCTAAACCTGCAATCAGACGTTCAATGGCTTCATTAAAATCTGCCATAAAAACCGCTTGGCGATTATTTCTGGCTGCTAATAATGCGGCTTCATTAACTAGGTTAGCTAAATCTGCACCGGCAAAACCAGGGGTACGAGTGGCAATAATTCCTAAGTCTACATCTTCTGATAATTTGACATTTCTGGCGTGAACATTAAGAATTGCTTCCCGACCAATTTTATCAGGTCTATCTACCACAATTTGCCGATCAAAACGACCAGGACGACGTAAAGCAGGATCGAGAACTTCAGGACGGTTGGTAGCAGCGATGATAATTACACCGGTGTTAGCATCAAAACCATCCATTTCTGTGAGTAATTGGTTTAATGTTTGTTCCCGTTCATCGTTACCACCAACAAAACCACCAGGACCACCGCGAGATTTACCTAAAGCGTCTAATTCATCAATGAAGACAATACAAGGTGCTTGTTGTTTGGCTTGTTCAAATAAATCTCGAACTCGTGCAGCACCAACACCAACAAATAATTCGATAAATTCCGAACCGGAAATACTGAAAAAGGGAACACCCGCTTCACCAGCGATCGCTTTTGCTAGTAATGTTTTACCAGTACCAGGAGGTCCAACTAATAATACACCTTTGGGAATTTTTGCCCCTAAAGTTGTGTATTTGCTGGCATTTTTCAGGAAGTCAACTATTTCTTCTAATTCTGCTTTGGCCTCATCCACACCCGCAACATCAGGGAATTTTACCCCCGTGCTACCTTCAGAATAAATCCGCGCTTTGCTTTTACCTACTGTTAATGCTGCTGGTCCACCACCTTGACGACTCATTAAAAATGCCCAAATTCCAAAGAAAATTAATGGCGGTGCGACCCAACTTAATATAGTACCAATCCAAGCATTTTCATCTGGTGGTGGTGCGGCAAATTCAACATTATTATCCCGGAGAATTTTGGGTAAATCTAAATCAATGGCCACGGGTGTAGTCCGAAATACCTGTTCAACGGTTTTACCATCGGCAGTTTTAGTTTTTATAGCATATTCAATGCGATCGCCCCCCACAATCGCTTTATCCACTTTACCTGCTTTTACCTGATTAATAAAATCACTATAGGGAACTTGCTGCAATCGAGTTCCCAAAAAACTGGGAACTATCAAGTTGAGTAATAACAAAAAAGTCAACAAAATCAGCAACCCGCCGCCGAATTGTCTAATTTTCGGCTGTTTCATCTTATTATTATTATTAGTTTCTACGGGCATAATTTCACCTCTTGTGTAGTAATGCTAAAAATTACTAACTGCTTATTGTAAAGTTTTGTATCTAAACTCTATTGTAGAAACTAGAGGATAAAGTCTAAATTAGTAGATACCGAAAAAATTATTCGTCTTCCCGTACTTTTATGGCCAGTCAACTGGGATTTTTGTTGAAGCTACTCTCATTTTCCGCCTTGGTATCCGTATTTATTAAGTCTGCTGATCCTCTGTGGATTCCCCCAACGGTGACAAACGTGCTCATTATGGTTGTATCACCAACTGTAATTATGGCCATTCTGCTGCTATGGCGCATCCCTAAACAACAACAAAATTAACAAAAAAATATAGGTAGTACCGCAAGGCGGAAGTCAAAAGTCAAAAATCAAAAATAATATGGCGTAAGCTTTTTAGTGATTGAGAATGGTTGTTTTATTTACGCCGTGCTGTAGTAGTGTAGAGAAAATGGGCTAATCTAAGTAGGTTAGTCTAAATAATTATTGTCCTTAGCACGACTTACGCAAAAGGGAATGAAAGTAGGGGTAATTCATGAATTACCCCTACGCAAGAATAAGAGTTACAGTTATGTATTCCCTAAGTCCTAATCAATACAGCATCTTACCAAGTTGGGAGTTTTACTTGTGAATCTTGGTCAATGGATAGGTTTAATTGCTTTAGTTATATCTTTATATATATTGTGGCAACTGCGTGACGTTTTGCTACTAATATTTGCTGCTGTTGTGTTAGCAACGACTTTAAATCGGTTAGCGCTACAGTTCCAAAGGTTGGGGATAAAAAGAGGATTAGCAGTTTTATTATCTGTAGGAATTTTCTTTGCCGGTGTAATCTGTTTTTTCTGGTTAATTGTCCCACCTTTTATCCAACAATTTCATGAACTGACCTTTAAAGTTCCCCAAGGATTTGAACGTTTTAATACTTGGATTAATGCACAAAGAAACAATATTCCTCCCCAATTATTACCCTATATACCAGATATAAATAGTTTAATTCAACAAGCACAACCCCTAGTTAATCGCCTATTAGGTAACTCTTTTGCCTTTGTTTCTGGTTCTTTAGAAGCCATTCTCAAAATTTTATTAGTCCTGGTTTTAACAGGAATGTTTTTAGTTAATCCAGATGCTTATCAAAAAGTATTTGTTCGCATATTTCCCTCTTTTTATCGGCAACGGGTAACAGGGATTTTACAACAATGCGAAGTTTCTTTAGAAGGGTGGGTGACAGGTGCAGCAATAGGTGTTTTTGCCGTCGGATTGATGAGTTTGCTAGGTTTATCAATTTTACAAGTAAAAGCAGCACTGGCTTTAGGAGTTTTAGCAGGATTTATGAATTTAATTCCTAATTTGGGGCCAACTATGAGTGTAGTTCCAGCCATGGCGATCGCTCTTTTAGATAACCCCTGGAAAGCCGTTGCGGTGTTTATTCTTTACTTTTTTATTCAACAGTGTGAAAGTAATTTCATTACACCTGTAGTTATGGCACATCAAGTATCTTTACTACCTGCCGTCACCCTAGTTTCTCAATTATTTTTTGTCACATTTTTCGGCTTTTTAGGATTATTTTTGGCATTGCCTCTCACTGTTGTAGCCAAAATTTGGCTACAAGAAGTTTTAATTAAAGATGTCTTAGATCAATGGGGTCATGATCAGGAAGATCATCTTGATGAATCTTCTGAAGAGAATGATGACTGTTGACTCCTGTACGGGCGAAGGGACCTTCGCCCCTACTGCCTCTTGACTCTTGCCTTCTAAAATCAACTAAAACCAGGAATTAACCGCTTCAAGGCACGACCGGCGACATCGCCATAACGCAACTCACCACAGAGGATTTTACCCATGATTTGAGCGCCAGAGGGGCGTTTAACGCCGACTTTGTAGCCGATACCAGGGAAGCGATAAAATGCTCCTGCTATTTTTTGCGCCCAAGCCATATCGGTTCCCCATTGTTCGTTAATGGCATCGCTATAGTTTGCTAAGGCGTTAATATCACCACTTAAAGCATCATTAATAAATCCTGCGGCTAGAACACCGCTAAAAATGGAAGGACGAATACCTTCGGCGGTAAAGGGGTCTACCAAACAAGCCGCTTCTCCAGCTAAAACAGCATTTTGGGTGTGTAGTGTTTGGTTGCCATCCCAAATACATAGAGGATGACCATATTGTTTACTATTTTTGACATCTACATTAAAGGATTTAGCGTATTCATCTAAAATCTTCTTAAAGTCTTGGGGTTCGCCACCAATGAAAGTTCCTACACCAATGGAATAGCTGTCAGCCTTGGGGAAGTTCCAAATATAGCCATTTTTGACTAGGCCAAATTCAAAATGAATTGTGGTTTTTTGCTCTACGGTGGCGGGAACTTCTGCTTCTAATGCTCCTGCTAACCGACGTTTGCGCTCTTTAAAACCTAACCATTTAGCCATTTGACCTTTCGCACCGTCCGCACCTATAAGATAGCGACCTGTAACTGGTCCATTAGCTGTGTTGACTTGCCAATAATCTGTTTTAAATTCTATACCTGTGACTTCTGTATTATCTCGTAGTTCAGCCCCTTGGCTTTGTGCTTGTTGAATCAAGAAATGATCAAAAACATCTCGCCGCACCATCCAAACGGGTTCTTTAGTTTCAATCTTCGCCTCTACGGGGTCGCCTAATTTCCAGGTAAAGCGCAGAGAGTCAGCTTTGACGGAAATAGCGGGGCTAAAATCAAAGTCAAACCATTGAGCTACGCTAGGTGACACACCACCACCACAAGGCTTATATCTGGGTAAGGATTCTTTTTCTAAGACTAAGACCGAACGCCCTTTTTTGGCTAGATGATATGCTGCTGTTCCACCTGCAGGTCCAGCACCAACGATAATACAGTCGTACATAATGGCTGAATTTCTGGTTTTGATTTTAATTCTTTGATTCTTCAGTATATATAAGGGGTTATGATTTTTTGTAAATTTTTCGTAAATATAATTTAGTGATTGGGCATGGGGCATGGGGCATTGGTGATGAGAAAATTTTTCCCTCTTGCCTCTTGCCTCTTGCCTCTTGCCTTTTACAAATTACACAGTAGAGATATCTTTTTCCTTATCTGCCAGTAATTCGTCTATTTTAGTGGTGTACTTGTTGGTTAGTTTTTGGAGTTTGTCCTGTTGATCTCGTGCTTCATCTTCAGAGATTTCCGAACTTTTTTCCTGTTTGCGAATAGATTCGATGGCATCTCGGCGGATATTGCGAATTGCTACACGACCTTCTTCTGCATACTTGGCCGCAAGTTTGACAAATTCCTTACGGCGATCGCTGGTTAAAGGCGGAATATTCAACCGAATCACAACACCATCGTTACTGGGTGTTAAACCCACATCAGACATAGAAATGGCTTTTTCAATGATGTTCAAGCTGCCCTTATCATAGGGCTGAATTAGGATGGTTGAAGAATCTGGTGTGCTAATGTTTGCCAGAGATTTTAAAGATGTTGGTGTACCGTAATACTCTACTTGTACCTTATCTAATAAACTCGCGTTAGCGCGACCAGTGCGAATAGTATTAAAAGCTCGTTGAGTGGACTCAACGGTTTTTTGCATCGTACTTTCAGCTTCAGCTAATGTCACAAGAACCTCCCACAAGCGTGCCAATTGATTCTCCCATGACTGCTCGGCGGATATTACCTCGCACCGTTAGGTCAAATACTAGAATAGGGAGATTGTTTTCTTTACACAAGGCAATTGCGGTACTATCCATGACTCGCAAATCTTTAGCCAAAACGTGGGCGTAGGTAAGAGTAGAAAAACGCTTGGCATTAGGATGAAGTTTCGGGTCAGCATCGTAAATGCCGTCTACTTTAGTAGCTTTGAAAATCACTTCTGCTTCAATTTCTGCTGCTCTTAAGGCCGCAGTCGTATCTGTGGTAAAGAAAGGATTGCCAGAACCAGCACCAAAAATTACCACCCGTCCTTTTTCTAGATGACGAATGGCACGACGGCGAATATAGGGTTCTGCTAGTTCTTGCATAGCGATCGCTGTTTGTACTCTTGTCTGTACTCCCATACGTTCTAAAGAGTCTTGCAAGGTCATGGCGTTCATCACTGTGGCAATCATACCGATATAGTCAGCCGTTGCCCGATCCATGCCCCTTGATGCTGCCTGAACACCGCGAAAAATATTGCCACCGCCAACCACGATGGCCACCTGCACGCCAGTGGCGATCACCTCTCCTATTTCCTGGGCTATTTGTTCGACCACTTCTGGATCAATTCCGTAGCCCAGATTGCCCATTAAGGCCTCACCGCTCAGTTTCAGTAAAACCCGTCGGTAATTCGTTCCCATGAAGTTCCGCTTTATCAAAAAAGTTGCAATTGCCTTCAATTTAAGATAGCAGTAGAGTGACTATCTGTGTCTAGTTAGGTTCTTTGGGATCTAAATTTAGCAAAAAAGGCGGAAGGCAGAAGCCGCGAGGAAAACCGATTTTAGCCTTGTTTACTTTTCTTTATACTCCTTATACAGTTTTGCTAACCAACTTACTTTTCAACCAAAGAAGCAACTATAGATATCAATTGATCCGGTTCTATGGGTTTGGCAATATGTACTTGAAATCCTGCCGCTAAAGCTGCTGTTTCCTCCGCTTCTCCAGTATAAGCAGTCAGTGCAGCAGCCGGAATTTGCCCACCGGCTTCGGGACTTAGCTCCCGGATCTGACGAATCAGCATATAACCATCTTCCTCTGGTAGACCAATATCAGATATAAGTACGTCGTAGCCACCAGGGTGATCTCTAAATATTGATAAAGTCTCCCTCACAGATTCAGCCTCTGTCACTTCGGCACCGCATTCCTCCAGGGTTAGTCGGAATAATTGACGGATATCCGGTTCATCATCTACAATCACCACCCGCACACCTGCTAAAGATGGGTAGGAGGGAGAGAGAGCGAGGGTGGTAGGGGGAGTAGGAAGAGTAACAGGTTCTATGGCGGCTATATCACTCGCTTTCAGGTGAGTTTGCAGAGGTAGCCTAACTGTAAAAGTTGCGCCTTGACCCTCACCTGGACTGCTAACTGCCATTGTACCACCATGAAGTTCTACCAAGTGACGCACTATGGCCAGCCCTAGCCCCAAACCAGGATTTGACTTGGTTCTGCTGCCATCAGCTTGACGGAAGCGTTCAAATACATAGGGGAGAAAATCAGGGCTAATACCTTTACCCGTGTCCTTAACTTGAATCTCAGCTTGAAAATCACTGTAATCTAAACTGACATTAATTCTCCCGCCTGGGGGAGTAAATTTAATCGAGTTAGAAAGTAAATTCCAAACCACCTGTTGCAAACGGATCGGATCTCCGACTAAAGTTTTGGGATCGGGATTGAGTCTTGATTCAATTTGAATATTTTTTGTTTCTGCGGACAAATGCACCACGTCTATAGCTGCCGAAATCACAGGAATCAGCTTAATTGGCTCGGCATCCAAACGCAAACTACCAGTGCTAATTCGGGAAACATCCAATAAATCCATAATTAACAGGTTTTGAGCCTGGGCAGCGCGTTGAATTGCTTCCAGTGCCTGTTGAGTTTTCGCCTCATCCAGCTTCTTCAAGCTCAATAACCTCGACCACCCTAACAGAGAATTGAGGGGGTTTCGCAATTCGTGAGAGAGAATAGATAAAAACTCATCTTTGGCGCGGTTAGCTCTTTCTGCGGCAGTCCGCGCCAACTGTTCCTGTTCTAGGAGTTGAATCCGTTCTGCTTCAAACTGCTTTTGTTGAGTAATATCCTCAATTACTAGTAAAATCAGGGAATCATCTTCTATTTGTGGCATTTTCCGAGCATTGAGACACATAACTTTGTAGCCGATTTGCTCAAAATTATGCTCAACTTCCACATCTTGAAATTGAGTTTGATGGGCAATAATATCTTCTAAGAGCGATCGCAATTGATCAATATCCCACTGTCCATTACCGATTTCATAAATCAGTTGATTTTCTGTTTCTTCTCGCACCACCCTAAATGTGTCGTAGAAAAATTGATTAGCCGTAACCACCCGTAAATCTGTATTCAGTACTACTAAAGATTGGCGGACAGTATCTACAATTGCTTCTGCATAATTACGGGATGCCCTGAGTTGATCGGTACTATGTTTGAGTTCATCAATATCAACTAAAACTACCACAGCACCATCAATTTTATTATCTATCGTCCGATAGGGTCGAATGCGTAAATCATACCAATGACCATCCTGGTCTTGCACTTCCTGAGTTTTAAAATTCAGAGTGCTAATTACTTCTAAAATTTGTGCTTCTAAATCTGGTATATTTAATCTGTGTTTAATATCACTTAATAGTCTGCCGACATCGGAAGGAATCAAATTAAATATAAACCCCGCTACTGGAGTAAAGCGGCGAATTTTTAAATCACCACCTAACATCAGGATAGCAATATTAATACTACTCAGCAGATTTTGTAAATCATTACTTACCTGATTAGATTCAACATTCCGCCGTTGTAGTTCATCATTAATAGTATTTAACTCTTCATTAGTAGCCTGAATTTCTTCCTTAGCTGTTTGTAATTCTTCATTGGTACTTTGCAACTCTTCATTACTAGAAAGTATTTCCTCATTTGCTACTCTCAAATCTTGATTAGAAGCTTGCTGTTCCTCAATAATTGATTGTAGATAATCTTTAGTAGTTTTTAATTCCTGTTGTAGAGCAGCAATATCCTTTTGATAATTATTTTTTTGCCTCTGTTCAGATTTAAAACCCCTCGTTTGTGCCGGTACAGAGGTAATTGCGGGGGATGATTCCATAAACAAAACCAAAAATAAATCTTCTCCCCTAATACCATCATGTTGCAAGGGAATTACATCAATTTCTATCAGTCTAACTTGGTTTTCTTCTTTGATTTGTATCCCTTCTTTTTTCGTTGCCATCCGGTCTTTTTTAGCTTGATGGATGCAGGTACGCAAATCTAACCGCAATTCTTCCTTTGCCATTTTCAGCAAATTAAAACTGGGTCTACCCGGTGCTGGTTGCAAATAGGGACTTGTTTGACCCCGGAATTGTAAAATTTCCAAATCATTGTCAATGATTACACCGACTGGCGAAAATTGGTTTAGCACAATTCTGTCAGCCTGTTTTTCCATTTCCACATCATTCCAAGCAGGATCATTTAATTGTATTTGTGGTTTGATAGTTTCCATGGGATAGTTAGTGGTAATTAGCTCAATATTTTCTGTAGCAGATGACATTTTTCTGGCATAAATTTTGTATTTTTTATCTAATGTAGTAAATAAATCATACAATTCCCCTACAGTTTCCGATGTACCTAACATCAAGAAGCCGATAGATTTAAGCCCATAATGGAACATAGCCATAATTTTCTTTTGGACAGCCGCACCCAAATAAATGAGAACATTGCGGCAACTAATTAGATCCAACCGGGAAAAAGGCGGATCACTAATGAGATTATGTCTAGCAAAAACACACAGTTCTCGTACTGATTTGCTAATCTGGTAGCCATTTTCCACTGGCACAAAGAAAAGTTGCAATCGTTCTGGAGAAATATTTGCTATTTCACTAGGCTTGTAAATGCCGATTCTAGCTTTTTCAATGGCTATCTCACTTAGATCCGTCGCAAAAATCTGGATGGGGATATTAATGCCCTGATTTGTTAAAAATTCTAGTAAACAGATGGCAATAGAATAGGCTTCTTCACCGCTGGAACATCCTGCTACCCATACGCGGATAGGATCATCAGTTTGACGTTGTTTAGTAATAATAGGAAATATTTTAGTTTTTAAATTTTCAAATGCTTCTGGATCTCGGAAAAAACTGGTGACAGTAATTAATACATCTTGATATAATGCGGCGACTTCAAGGGGATGAGTTTGTAGATAATTAACATAATCTTCTAGCCGATCTAATTTATATAACATCATCCGGCGCTGAATTCGCCGCTTCAAAGTCGTATGCTTATAATAGGTAAAATCAACACCAGTAGCCGCCCGTAGCAGACTAAAAATCTTTAGTAAAGGATTTGTTTCCTCTGGCATAACTTCAGTTACTGCAACCGTTTCTAATTCATGAATGTAGGGATGAGAGCTAATGTGTGCTAGTTTCTCAGCAATTTGTTGGGGAGTGAGGATAAAGTCTACATAACCAGAAGCAATAGCAGTATTTGGCATGATACTAACCATTCCCGGTTCTTCAGCTTGGGCAAAGGTAACACCTCCTGCACCTTTGATGGTTTCTAAACCCCTTGTACCATCTTCATTAGCCCCCGACAGCACCACGCCAATGGCTTTACTGCCTAAATCATCTGCTAAAGACAATAGGAAACTATTAATAGTCAGTGCCAAACCGCGAGTTTTTTCAAGGGGTTTTAATTGCAGCACTCCTTGATTTAAGGTCATGGTGACATTGGACGGAATCACATAAACATGATTCGGTTGTACTTTCACCCCTTCCTGTGCCTCAGTTACAGGCATTGTAGTGGTGTGGCAAAGAATATCGGGCAACATACTTTTTTGGCTTGGACTTAAATGCTGTATTAGCACAAATCCCATACCAGTATCTGTTGGTAAATGGCTTAATAGTTGGGTAAATGCCTCTAAACCACCCGCAGAAGCACCAATCCCGACAATGGGAAATAATTCTTTTTCTTTTTCTGGCTGTTGTGGAGATGCTGGATCGGCTTGGTATTTCTTTGTAGACCGCTTACTATTCATACTATACACCCTTTGTACCCCATTAAAGTCTCAAGTTTGAATATTTTGAGCTATGGAAATTTCATCCTCCTAGATTTACTTTAGCGGAATGATAATTTCATCATATACGTATGATAACAGTATTTTTGAGCGAATATAAGAATAAGTAAGTACATTGATGTTAAAAATTGTCCATATCTTGACCGTGTGATTCAGTCCAAAACCAATAACCAAAATCAATAAAATAAAAAAATTTTGGGTTAGTTAAGTTTTGGTTCATGATTATTAAAGGTGGGAAAATCCCCACCTCCTATATTCTTCAAAATTATCATTATTTGTGAACATTGTAAGATTTAGATCCCCGACTTCTCTAAGAAGTCGGGGATCTTGCTATATAATAAAACTATGCTTTCTACTTACCAACTATGACTATAGCTACTGAACACCAGATTACACTAGAGGATTTTCTCAAATTACCAGAAACTAAACCAGCATCAGAATTTATTAACGGAGAAATCCTGCAAAAACCCATGCCACAAGGTGAACACAGTTTAATTCAGACTACTTTTATTGAAGTTATCAATGGACTAACTAGAAGTCAAAAAATTGCCATAGCCTTCCCAGAACTACGCTGTACTTTTGGTGGTAGTACCATTGTGCCTGATATTGCAGTGTTCCGGTGGGAAAGAATTCCCAAAACTGAATCTGGGAGAATTGCTAACCGCTTTGAAATTCATCCTGATTGGGTAATAGAGATTCTTTCTCCTGAACAACCACAGAAAAAAGTATTAACTAAATTATTACATTCCGTCACGGAACTGAATTAGGTCGGTTATTAAATCCAGAAGAAGAAAGTTTATTAGCTGTATTTCCTGGACAAAAAATAGAAATATATGAAGGTGATGATAAATTACCAATTTTAGAAAATATAAATTTGGAATTAACAGTTAAAAAAATCTTTGGTTGATTGAGTTTTGGTTGATAATTATTAAAGTTAATCGGGCGGTTATAAACCCCCTCTAGAGCCTTCAGTGAAATTAGACTTTCATTTAAGTAGTCCTGCACAAAAATGTTAAATTAATTTTGCTCAGGTACTTATCAAAATAATATTTCCCATGCAAACTACTACAAACTCCTTTAATTCTACAAAAATCTGGCATTGGCAAGATTTTCCTATTTGTTACCAAACTCAAGGCAATACAGGCCCGGCTGTAATTCTCATACATGGATTTGGTGCATCCTGGGGACACTGGCGCAAAAATATTCACCCTTTAGCCGCAAACTGTCGAGTTTATGCCATTGATTTAATTGGTTTTGGCGGTTCAGCTAAACCCAAACCAGGGGAAAAAATTACCTACACCATGGAAACCTGGGGACAACAAATAGCGGATTTTTGTCGAGAAGTAGTAGGTGAACCTGCATTTTTAATCGGAAATTCCATTGGTTGTATTGTTGCCATGCAAGCAGCAATAATTAATCCAGATATGACTTTAGGAACGGCTTTTTTAAATTGTTCTTTGCGGTTATTACATGATCGTAAACGTCTAAATTTACCTTGGATAAAACGTTTTGGTGCGCCGATTTTGCAAAACTTTTTAGCTATTAAATCTGTAGGCAATTTCTTTTTTAGTCAGTTAGCGAAACCCCAAACAGTCAAAAAAATTCTGTTACAAGCATACACTAACCCAGACGCAGTCACAGATGAATTAGTTGATATTTTAATGACACCAGCAAAAGATACTGGTGCGGCTGATGTTTTCTTAGCCTTTACTACTTATTCTAGTGGCCCTTTACCGGAAGATTTACTACCTATATTACCTTGTCCAGCAATTATTTTATGGGGAACGGCTGACCCTTGGGAACCTGTTGATTTAGGTAGAGAGTTAGCCAATTTTCCCCAAGTACAAAAGTTTATTCCTCTAGAAAATGTCGGACATTGCCCTCAAGATGAAGCCCCTGAGTTAGTGAATCCGATTTTACTAGATTGGATTAGTGTTCAGTCTCAGTATCTAGCTGAGATTAACTAACTTAGGACTTACGCAAGATATAACTGAAACCCTG